>NZ_CAUVXO010000252.1:0-7148 GCF_963555865.1 Protofrankia sp. Cr1 | reverse complement strand
ATCCGAGCCTGCCTGGCAAGCGCCTTTCGGCCGGACGGTCGGAAGCCTTCCGGGCACGTATCAAGGTAGAGGGTGCAAACGCCCGAGCCTGCCTGACGGAGCGCCTTTCCGGCCGGACGGTCGGAAGCCTTCCGGGCACGTATCAAGGTAGAGGGTGCAAAAATCCGAGCCTGCCTGACGGAGCGCCTTTCCGGCCGATCTGAAAGGGATGGGATTGTGTTTGACATTCTTGCCGATCGTGAGCGTGCGCTCGCGATTGTAAGGCGGCGCGGTTTGGATCATTTCCTCATGCTGCTGGACCGGCTGGCGTCCCTCTACCACGGCTGTGACTGCGAGATCTACAAGTTCAGCCTGGAGTGGATGGACGAACCGTACGCACTCAAGGCACGGGGCGTTCGCGGCGACCTTCTGATCGGTTGGCGTTAACCGCCCGACGGTAGGCCGGCACGTCGTCTCAGCCATCTCGTGAAGGGAAGAGATCTGTGACCTGTGAGGTTCTGCCTGAGAAGTTCGTGCGCCGCTTCGAGCTGGGAGTGTGGCGCGAACTGATCGAATCGGCGATGGTCGAATGGTCCCCGGACGAGACCACCAATCTGTACGGCAGTGGTTTCGACGGCACGGAGACCGAGTTTCTGCGCGGGGAGCCCGCCGACGACATCCGCGATTTCCTGGATGGTGCCGCTGACGATCTGGCGTCGCTGGCGGAGCGTCTGGGCTCACGGGCTCCGGCGCCCGAGGAACTGGGCCGGGAGTGGGTGCTGTCGCGGCAGCGGGCGGGCGCGGGGCTGTGGGATCGCGGCTACGGCCCGGAAGGAGACCGGCTGCACTCACAGGCGATCGTCTACTCGGACATCGTCCTGGAGATCTCCGGGGTCGAGGACTACTGCGACACCTGGGTGGTGCGTGTCCTGTGAACGGCCGGCACCTGCGCATCCACCATCGCGACTACTACGAACACGAGGTCTACGACGGTGAGATCCACGCACACGGGGAGCGATCCGATGATCTCGACTGCGAACCCGACGACTATGATCGCGCCGATGGTCTCAGCGCGGTGGACCTTGCCGTGGCCGGTCTGAAGAAGGTGGAAGCCACGGAGCCTTCGGGCGGTCCGGATTTCCCCGGACCGCGCTGCTGGTGGGGCGGCAGGGTCACGCTGGACTACTACACCGGTGAGATGCGGGAGACCTCCGCGCATCCGCACGGGTTCAGCGATGCCGAGTGCCGCGACATCTGGGCACGGCTGACCGGCGCATAGCCAGGCCGCGCCGCGCACCTTTCTCTTCCTCTGCCGACCTTTTCCGAGGTGGTGCCATGCTCGGCATGCTCGCGGACCCCGTGGTTCGGATCGGGGTCTACATCGACGATGACCACGACTACTACCTGTCTCCGATCGGCGATCCGGATGTGATCGCGGAGGAGCGGGCGCGTTTCGCGGACGGGACGTGGGCGGCGTACCTGCTGATGACGGTGGTGGAGTGCCCGCACTGCGAGCGCCGGTACAGCACGGACGTGCTCGGCGGCGTGGTCGTGGAACCGACCGCGCTGGCCGGGTCGATCGTCTGGGCTGACGACGTGTTCCTGCGGGAGAACCCCGCCGACTACCTGGCGATGCAGGTCCGGGACCTGATCGCTGCGGAGCGGGAGCAACCGACCCCGGCCGTGGCCTGGATGCCCCTGACCGGGGACGCGTCGTGAGCCGGGTCGAAGCGGTGCCCCTGGCGAACGGCGCACGGGCACGCCGGGGGACCGCCGCGCTCCTCGTCTCCCCGCATCGGGAGCCGCTCACCGGCGGCGGCCCGGACGCCGTCCACGTCGATCTGATCGTGATCCGCTCAGTGACCCGCGATGGCAAGGTACGCGCCTACGAGCAGATGTGGCCCGGCGGGCGGCCCGTCCGCGTGGCCACCACCGCCTGGACGATCACCAGCCTGATCGACGCGTCGGTGCTCGATCCGACCCATGCGGTCGCGATCGCCCGCGCGCACACCTACCCCGGCAGCAGCCAGGTCCGTCCCTGGGCGTCGCTCGCCGAGGCCCGCGCGGCGCTGCGCCCCGCCCGCAGACCCGCCCCCTAGCCCCCCGCGCATGCCGACGGGCCGACGGGCCGGTGCCCGGCGGCCCGTCGGCATGCCCCCGATCACGCCCCCACCCGCCGTCCCTCGATGGAAGGAACCAGATGTCGAAGGAAACCCTGGCCTGGCTGAACGGCAACACGCTGATCGGCTTCACCGACAAGCGCGGCTACGCCTGGCACTACCGGGCCGACCAGCAGGGCGAGACCAGCCACTACCCGGGGCCGATCCCGGTCGAGGACGTCGAGCGCAGGCTGTTCGGCTGGCAGGCGCTCGAACGGCCGATCTACGTCGAGTCGCCCGTCACCGGAGGACTGGACGTCGTCCCGGACCGCAAGGCCATCGTCCGGTCCGACACCGGAACGGTGATGGGCCTGTTCAGCGACGGCTACCTGCCCCACCCCTACCAGGAGTGGCTGGTCGACAACGTCGGCCAGCTCCTCGACGACGATCTCGCGATCGGGTCGGCCGGCCTGCTGCGCGGCGGTGCGGTGGCGTGGGTGTCGGTGGAGGTCCCCGACACGATCACGACGCCGGAGGGTGTCGCGTTCCGGCCGAACTTGCTGGCCACCACCAGCTTCGACGGCTCGCTGTCCACGACCTACAAGCGGATCGTGACCAACGTCGTGTGCGACAACACGATGGCGGCCGGTCTGCGGGAACGGGGCCAGCAGACGAAGGTCAAGCACTCCGCCAAGTCGCATCTGCGGCTCGCGAAAGCGCGGGAGGCCCTCGTGATCGTGCACACGATCGCCGACGACTTCGCCGCCGAAGTCGCCGAACTGTGCCGGGTCGAGGTCACCGACCGGCAGTGGGCGGCGTTCCTGGACGCCCACATCCCGATGCCCGACGAGAAGGGGCGGGCGCGGACCAGCGCCGAGAAGCACCGCGACACCCTGTCCCGGCTGTGGAACCACGACGAGCGGGTCTCGCCGTGGCGGAACACCGGCTGGGGCGTGGTCCAGGCGGTCAACACCTACACCCACCACGAGCAGACCGTCCGCGGTGCGACCCGCGCCGAACGCAACATGCTGCGGGCCGTGACCGGCGGTGCGGACAGCCTCGACGGCTCCACCCTCGCGACGCTGCGCACCCTGCTGCCGGCCTGACCAGAGCCCTACCCGGTACCGCCCCGCCTCGACGGCCCGTTCGTTGGGGCGGGGCGTTGCCCTGCCCGCGCGCCTGACCGGAAAGGATCGTGGATCTTCGATGTTCGCCGGACTGACCATCGACGGCACCGCCGTGAACAGCCTCGACGAGGACAGCACCATCGAGTTGACCTTCGCCACCGACACCGAGTTCCGTTGCGCCGCCTGCGGGGCGGACCTCGTCGAGACCCCCGGCGGATTCGACGACGACAACGGCGACCGCAACTGCTCCGCTTACCTCCCGGACGGACCCGACGCGGACGGCACCGGACTGCACGAGCCCGAGCGGGTGTCGCTGTCGTGGTGCAACAGCGCCAGCATCCGCACCGATGAAACCGACGATGCGATCACCTTGAGCCTGTCGACCGGCGACCCGCGCGGCGCGTTCACCGTCACCGTGCGCCGCGTCCCCGACGACGCCAACAGCCCGCTCGCGGGACGGCTGCTCCTGCACGTGCCCCACCCGGGCGAGCCGATGCCGCACGAACCACTGCACCCGCTGCACCCCGGCACGTTCGTCATCGGCCGGCCCGCCCCGGCCACGCGAGCCCACCTGTCCGCCGCCTGAACGCCCCGGCCTACAGCCGCCCGCCGCCCGGATAGACCCCGCCGGCCCCGTCCCGCCCGGACGGGGCCCGTTCGCCTACCCCTCTCACGAACAGGAAGGCACACGTATGCCCGCCACGCCGACGGTCGCGGTCGACTTCATCCTGTCGCACGCGACCTCGGTTATCTGGAGTCTTCCGGGCGAGGTCCGCCCGATCGGCACGACCCCCGCAGACGTCACCCCGCCCCGGCCGACGGTCCACGTGGTGCGTGACGCGCTCGTCCGCGTCTACGGCGCCGCACCCGACACCAACGACGCCAGCGACATGTACTCGATCGAAATCGATGGCGTGAAGATCCTCTTCCGGTTGGTCGCAGCAGACGAGGACGCCGAGGACGAGCCGACCCCCGAGGAACCGACCGTCTACGTCTACCTCGAAAACGTCGGCCGCCCGAAGGGCACCCGCCTCGTGGTCGACGTCAACGGCAATGCCAGCGACTACCACTTCTGACCGCCGTGACCGCGCAAGGAGCTGACCCACCATGACGTTGCTGGACCCTGACGCGTTGCCGGGCGCTGACGACGGTGACCTGCACGAGGCGCTGTCCGCGCTGAACGCCGAACTACGGCGCCGCATCGACACCGGCGACGGGCTCGCCGCCGTCGACGGCGCGATCATCGAGGACCCCGCCCACGGACCCATGATCCGATTCGGCCCGTCGCCCGGCGACGGCGTGCCCCCAGCGCCGACGGACGACGACCTGGCAGGTACGACGTGACCGCGGGGGGCCGCACCCCACGTCGCCGCACCACCAGCGCGTCGACCGACCCCGGCCCACCCGTGATCAACCCGGGTGGTCGCGTCGGCGAGCAGGACCGCGCCGACGCTCTGGCCCTGCTCGCACCGCTCCTCGGCGTCGGAGGTCGCCCTGATCGTCTCGCCGAGGCCAGAGCGCACGACCACACGGCGCCGACCTACGACCCGAACCGGATCGTGCGCGTCCTCGCCGCGTTGCGCGACGTCCTGCCTGAGCAGATCGCCGACTGGAAATCCGGCCGGATCTCCCGCCGGTCCGCCGAGCAGATGTGGGCGACGTTTCTCGAGGGCCGGTGCGAGGGCTGCGCCCGCGTCTGCGAGGGCTGCGCCGAATGGGCCGACGCCCTCGGCTACGAGCGGGCAGTCGACCACGGCCGGCCGGTCTGGCGCAGCCGGCCGACCCAGACAAGCCGGTAGCGCCACACACCGCCGCACGGGCGGTTTCAGGCCGACCCTTCGCATGAACAGGACGACAGTCATGCAACCGGAGTTCGCTCTGCCGGCACGATTCGCCGGTGGCCCCGTCATCGCGGGAATCTACGTACCCCGGGCGGACGGTTACGCCCCCCTGTGGGTGGTGGTCTCCGCGAGCCGATTCCCGGACGTCTTTCACGTCGGCATTCTCCGCGAGGCCGGCGAGAGCGTCGCAAGCCGGTACGAAATCACCGCCTACGGCCGTGCGCTGGACCTGATGCGCGCGAAAGCCGACGCCTTTCACGCCACCCGCCGCTAACCCGACGCGCCCGCGACCGAAACGGCCAGCCTCCCGCTGGCCCACTCATTAGGAGCGCACCTGTCCGCGGCGAACGCCGCCGCGACACCGACGACGTGCCCATCCTCCTCGACGCTGCCTTCCCGGCCGCACCGACGAGCACTGAGCGGATATCCCACACACCCCTGTGCCGGTCATTTCCTCCCGGCCGAACCCGGAAAGGAACATGATTCCAATGGTCTACCTGAGTCGCCGTCGTCGCCGCCAGGTTCGCTTCTGGGTATTCGTGCTGCTGCTGGTGTGGCTCCTCGGGGTCGCCACCGCGCACGACGTCACCATGCTCGTCGCCCACGCGGCGGTCGCCCTCGTCACGATCATCGTCGACCTGACCGCGGGGCGACGCCGGCGTAGCCGGCGCCGCATCTCACCGCGCCGGACACGCCGGCACCGTGCCGGTGCCACCGCCGATCCTTGCGTGCGCAACCGTCCGGCCCGGCGGGCGCGGCCGGCCCGCACCAGCGCCCATCGGCCCGGGACGGCCAGCTGACCGGAACAAGCAGAAGGGCAGACCATGTCACCTCGGCCGCGCACACGGACCGCCGACCGCCCGCGACGCGACCCCGACGACCGCAGGACGAACACGGGTGGCCCCCCGACCGAGAACGATGTCACCGACGCCCGCACGATCCTCCGAGCCCTGCACGGCGGGGCAGCCGACCTCGGTAACGCATTCCGGGATTCGGCTCCCTGGGACCACTTCAGCCCGGGATACGACCCGGACCGCATCATCCGTATCCTGACCGCACTACAGGCCCTGATCCCCGAACAGATCGTGCTCTGGGAGACCAGCGTCTCCCCGTCCGCTGCGCGGGAGATGTGGAAATCCTTCCTGTTCGGTGACCACTGCCGTGCCTGCGAGCTTCGCTGCCACACGTGCCACACACTCGCCGACGCCCTCGGCTACGAACGTGTCGGCGGCCGGCGGGTCTGGCGGCGGCGCACCGAAAAGCAGGGCTCCGCACGGCAATGACAGAAAATCCCCTGCCGCGGGCGGCCACGGCGATCTGACGGCGGTTTCCCGTCGCACCCCACGGCGTCCATGCCGACAGAAACGTAGTCCGGCGGCGGTAATCGGCGAACACACCTTCGCGTGGACGTCGCATGCCCGCGTGTCCCTCTTCACCGCCGCGCGCCCGGTGCTCGCCGACCCCCTGCGCGCGAGAAATCCAGCGAACAGGAAACACGTCATGACCGACCCGACACCACCCGCGATCCCGCTGTCCTTGGCTCATCTGCCGACCGCTGGCGGCCTCGTCGTTCCCTGGATCACCCCCCGCACCAGCGGGGGGCGCCACCTCTTCGGGGCCGTCGACCGCGACCGGAAGGATCGGGCGCTGCTGCTGCGTCTATGCGGCGTGTGCGGCCATCGCCTGGACGAGCGGTTGGTACTGCTGATGCGGCTGTCCGACCTGCCTCGGCAGTGCACCGCCGAGCCCGCGCTGCACCCGGCGTGCGCCGCCTACACCATCCGGGCCTGCCCGATGGTCGGCGGACGTCTCGACCACTACCGCAGCACGCCGCTGCACCTCGATCCGACCATGACGCCCCCGGCGGACTCGTCCGCCCGCCACGGCGCACCCGTCGAGCCCTGGTTCGCCGTCTGGCTGCGCTCCTACGAGGTCATCACCGACCACGGCACCCTCGCCGCGTCCTACGTCGGCAGCACACCGCTGCGGATTCGCCCCATCACCTGGCGGCTTCCCACCATCCCCTGAACCCGACCGGCGACCACACGCGGCATTCCAAAGGCCGTGACCTGCGTCCACCGCGAACCGTCCGACCCGCGCAC
>NZ_CAUVXO010000251.1:4539-7566 GCF_963555865.1 Protofrankia sp. Cr1 | reverse complement strand
GCCACGCACCATCGACGGCCTCGACCGCGGCCTGAAGTGGCAGGTGGGTTCGACCGAACGGGTGATCAATGGTGGAAGTGCGTTGCCCGACGAGCCAGGGTTGCCGAGGACAACCATCCATGAGCATCACGACCAGAAATACGGGCCGGCCCGCATCCTCATGCCCGAAGGCGACCCGGCGGACCCGGAGACGTTGCGAGCGATCGTGGCGGCAGCAGCCGGCGATGCCAGCCATGAGCCGTCTGGGTCATCGGCACGTGGTCATGCCGATCTCCATGACCGATGGTCGACGATCCTCCAGCGCCTGGAGGACTCCGACCCAGCGGTGCAGGACGCAGTCCTGGGCTCGGTCGAGACCCTCCTGGACCGCCTCCAACGTCGCAGGAACTGACCACGACTTTCCTCGTTTCCGTCGCTGACTGGTCACGCTTCGACTACACTGCCGGCCCTACGGCACCATCTCAGCCGCAGAACAGGGCGGACCGCCAGTGGGGGATTTTTAATCCCCCCCGGGGGGTGTAGATCTACCCCCCACCCCTATGGAGGTACGGGTGGAAGATCTCAGGACACGGCTCGGGGCGGAGATCCGCCGCTTACGTGAGGCCGCCGGCCTCTCGCAGGAAGAACTCTCCGACCAGCTCGGCTACGCCGCCGGCCGGAACTACGTCAGCCGGATCGAGAACGGCCGGGACCTGGCGTCCGAAGAATGGACCAGGGCCGTCGACCAGCAGCTCGGCGCCAACGGCAGCCTGGTCGCCCTACGCTTCGAGGTATGGCGGACTGACCAGCTGCGCCGGATCGAGGAGAAAGCCACCGTCCTCGGCGTGGACTCGGCGGTGGCTCTGGCCGCACCATCACAACAGGGAGAGGAGGACGGCGTGGACAGGCGTCAGATGTTGCAGGCGGGCTGCTTCACCACCGCAGTCGTGGCAGCCGACCTCTCGAACCAGATTGCCGCGGCCGATCCCTCTCCGTTCACCCTGCACGAGATCAGTATCGATCTTCACCGCATCGCCGAGACCTACAACACGACACCGAGAGCGCAGCTCGTACCCCGGGTTGAAGCGGGATGGCTCGGCGTCGAGAAGCTACTGGATACCCGAATCTCAGCGAAGCTTCGTAAGCGGCTCACCGGGCACGCAGGTTGGTACGCCTACTACCTGGGTACGCTCGCGTTCGATCTTGGACACGACCAGGCCACCGGCGCGTACCTCTCCCTTGCCGGCCAGCACGCCACCGAGGCCTCAGATCGCCTACTGGCTGGATCCGTAGCCGCAATGGATTCCGCCTTCGCGTACTTCAACCGCCAATATGCCCTGGCTGCCGACATCGCAGCCGAAGCCCGCCCCCATGCAGACCCCCACATCCGGCCCTTCCTCGCCGCGAACGAGGCCCGCGCCTCAGCGATGGCCCGACGTCCCGAACCCGCCCGGGTCGCTCTCGAAGACATGCAGACCCATGCCCTCGCCAGCGACGCCACGCCAGGCCCAACCACCATCGATGAGGAGGGGGTGCACAGCATGCTCGCTGTCGTCCTCGCTCACCTCGGCGATGGCGAAGCCGCCGCGGCCCACGCGGGCCGGTCCCTGGAGCTGCTTTCAGGGACCGGCCAGTTCGGCGAGACCGGGGGCACTTACAACGCTCTGTGCCGGGCCTTTCTCCGCCGGCCCGATCCCGACCCGGAGCAGGCCGCGGCCGCGGCGCATGCAGCGCTCACAGTGATAGATGGCCGGCCGGTCCGCTGGGTGATCCAGTCAACCGCGCAGCTGTGGCGGGAGATGGAACGGCGCTGGCCCGAACTCCCCGCCGTTCAAGACCTCGGCGAGGTCCTGGTCTCCAGCCGGAAGGCGTTGGCACCAGCCTTGGTGTGACGACGCCTTCCCCGTTTCCGTCGTTGATCTGTCACTCGTGAGCTAGTGTGCCGACTTTCAGCACCATGGCAGTCACACTCCGGGTAGACCCCGGGGGGGGTGGGGAAAACCACCCCCCCGGGGGGGAAGAACTACCCCCCACCCCCACGGAGGTACGGGTGGACGATCTCAGGACACGGCTCGGAGCGGAGATCCGCCGCTTACGTGAGGCCGCCGGCCTCTCGCAGGAAGAACTCTCCGACCAGCTCGGCTACGCCGCCGGCCGGAACTACGTCAGCCGAATCGAAAACGGCCGGGACCTTGCCTCCGAAGAGTGGGTCAAGGCGGTAGACCGGGAGCTGAGGGCCGACGGGCTCCTGATCGCCCTACGCTTCGAGGTATGGAAGGCGGACCAGCTCCGCCGGATCGAGGAGAAGGCCACCGTCCTCGGCGTGGACGTCACCAGCGTCCAGGCCCCACCATCAGCAGAGGGAGAGGAGGGCAGTGTGGACAGACGACAGCTGTTCCAGGTCAGCGGTTTCGCCGTCGCGGCCGCGACCGCATCCGACCTCTCCCGTGCCATCGCCCAGGCCGACCCCGACCCGCGAACCGTCATCGAGCTTGCCTCGGACCTCGACCGGATCGCGTCGACCTACCCGACAACTCCCTACGCCGAGCTGCTCCCGCAGGTCACGGCCGGCTGGCTCAGCACCGAGCGGCTCCTGGACACCCGACTGTCTCTCCGCGTGCGGGAACGACTCACCCTTCTCGCCGGCCAGTACTCCTACTACCTCGGACAGCTCGCCTTCGCGACCGGCGATGACTCCTCAGCCCTCCCGTTCCTCAACCTGGCCCGGCAGCACGGAGGCGAGGTAGGCGACCAGCTACTCCTGAGCTCGGTCGCCGTCATGGAGTCATGCGTCGCGCACTTCAACGGCGACTACATCACCGCTGCCGACATCGCTGGCGCAGCCCGCCCCGACGCACACCCCTATGTCCGGCCGAAGCTCGCCGCCTGTGAAGCGCGAGCCGCCGCACTCGCGGGCCGCCCGGATGCAGCCCGGGCCGCGCTCGACGACATGCAGGACCACGTATGGACCGGCGACCGTCTGCCCGGTCCGGAGCTCATCGACGAGGAGGGTGCGCATGCCTACACGGCGATCGTCTACGCCAACCT
>NZ_CAUVXO010000251.1:0-4124 GCF_963555865.1 Protofrankia sp. Cr1 | reverse complement strand
GGGCGAGCGCGCCGAGACCCACGCCCGTCGATCTCTTGACCTGCTCGGCGCGAAACCCGGCCAGTACGTACAGATCGGCGGCACCTACAACGCCCTGTGCCGGGCGCTCCTACGCCGGCGGCAGCCCGTACCCGAGCAGGCCGCGATAGCCGTCAGGCAGGCGCTCGAGGCCCTCGAAGGACAGCCGAGCCGTACCGTGATCCAAACAGCGGGTCAGTTCCAGCGCGAGATGGACCGGCGCTGGCCCGAGCTCCCCGCCGTTCAAGACCTCGGCGAGGTCCTGGTTTCCAGCCGGAAGGCGTTGGCACCGGCATCGATGTGACAGCAGTCAGTGGCCGAGGACGCGGCGGAGAATCTGGTCTACGCGTTGCCGCGCCTCTGGCGGGATGGGCCCGAGCCTGTGGGACAGGCCAGCGGTCGGGATCCATGCGATCAGTTCGGGTAACACCGTGGCGGGGATTGGATCGGTGATCCCCACATCGGCGGCGTAATCGTCATGAGGCAGGGGATCGCCCGGGATGACCGGGCAGGTGATGACTCGCCCGGTGCCGGCGCCGTTGTACATGTCAGCCGAGACGATCAGTACGTAGGTCGGCACGTCGGCGCGCGCCCAGACCTCACCCTGCTGCACGCTGGCGCAGTTCCTCCAGGCAGGCGAACTCGCTGTCCAGATACTCCGGAGTCACGCCGAGAGCGGCGTTGCGCACCTGCTGCCGAGCGAACCGGGCGGTCCAGATTGCCTCTGTCAGGGTCTTGTCCACCCAGGCCGACAAGGTGAGCCCGGCGGCAGCGGCCTGGGTGCGAGCCTCCTCCAGCGTCGCGGCCCGTACAGACACGTTGAGATTCGGCATGTCACACAGCATAAGACGGTTCATCGCATGGCCGGAAGCCACGAACGAACAGCGGCCGGCGTGATCCGATCCGGATCACGCCGGCATCGCTCTTGATCAGAGCGCTTCGGTGCGTTTCGCGCTGGTGACCTTGCAAACGATCTTCGAGCGGGCAGGGATGTCGTCCGTACCCTGCGCCGCCTGCACGGTCTTCTGGCCGGGCGCCAGTGAGCTGACGAATGCGACACCCTCTCCGTACTGGGTGGACCCGTCCGCCGACTGGAACGAGACGGTCACGGAGTAAGAACTCGCCTTGCCGGACTTATTGGTGATGGTGAGCGTGGCCTTCGGCCATCCCAGAGTCGAGTCCCTCGCGCAGCCGGTCACCTGTACATCCTCGGGATGTTCGAACAGTCGGTCGTCGGTCGCAGGTTCGGCCTGCGACGTCTGTTCGGTCTGGCTCGGCTGTGTGGCCGTACCCGCCGGCGGCGCCTGGTTCGACCGGGTTGCGGCGCTCGTCGGCGTGGCCTGCTCCGCCAGGCTCGACGTCGCGCTCGTCGACGTAGTGCTCTTGCTGCCGCCGTTGGCGACCGTAACGACGATGATCAAGGCGATGAATACGCCGAACCCGATCAGGATTTTCTTGCCCAGGCCGCTCTTCTTTTGCGGCGGCGCTGGCGGGCCGTAGCCCGAAGGTGGGCCGTACTGCTGACCGTCTGCCATGAGGTCCCCCCTGGATGGTGGCAGTGACCTGGGCATCCTGCCGTATTGCCACACACCGGACACGCAACGCATCATCATGATGTGCCGTTATCTGCGAGCCCGACCGGCCCTCACCATCAGGACCCCTACACCGGCGGCCGGGTGTCCCATCCCGACCCGGGCGGCGGCTCCGCTCTCCTTACATGCGCCGGGCCCCTGCCGCGGTGGAGAAGGGTGCGGCAGGGGCCCGGAGTCTGGTGGGTCAGATGTCGAACTCGCCGTCCTTGGCGCCGTCGAGGAACGCCCGCCACTCCTCCTTCGAGAACGGCATCACGACGCCCGCACGGTTGTTCGAGTCACGGACCAGGACACCTGTCGAGACCTTGGCCACCTCGACACACATCCCGCCAGCGCCGTTGCTGTAGCTGGAGGTGCTCCAGGGCAGGGTGTCGAGATCGAAGGTGGTCAGGTCGGGCTTGATGTGGTTGCGGCCCTCGGGCATGGCGGTCCTTTCGGGTGGGGCACCGGCTCGGTAGCTTCGCACCCGCCCCCGTGCGGGTGCGGGCGGCCCACCGGCCGGCGCCGTCTGTGGGGTTCCGTGGGGGTGACGGAGGCGGGGTGTGGGTGGGCCGCCCCCGTCACCCCCACATCAGCCGGGCGTGGGGAACGGTGGGCCCGCGATCCGGCATGGGACGACCTGGTAGTCGCCCAGGCTGGCGGTGCGAGCCCACCAGTCCGCGGCCTGCGCCGTGCCGAACCAGCAGGTGACCTCTGCGGGCGTGCGCGCCGAGGTGTCGAGGTGCACCACCGCGTACAGCAGCGGCGGGGCTTCGACGTCGGAGCCCGGTGTGGTCTCCGGGAGTGGGGCGCTCCTCCCTGGCGTGCACGCGGTCACCGTGAGGGATCGGCTGGGTCGCCGGGCGCCCGGCGCAGGTCCGCAAAGGGGAGCGGGCACGGACTCGCCCTCCTCTGCGTTCCTGTTCGGCCGGCCTGTCCGGCGAGATCCATACGATCATGATCGGGTCGCGTTGTGCAGTGGGGGATGTTTCATCTGCCACGGGGGGTGTGTAATTACCCCCCCCCGCAGTTTTTCGATTCAGTCCGAAGATCGTGCGATCGGAATCGCGGATGGTGCGATAGGCAGGACCAATCGCACCATAGGTTGCTGTTATCGCGACAATTATGTATTTGGGCGAATTCTTTATCTAGATTGAAACAATCGTCGGACGACGATTGCCGCATTGACTCGCCCGCTCCCCGCCCACCGTGTAGGCACATGTCCCCTACGCGCAGATGTATAGGGGGTAGCGGGGGGATGTTGTTGTGTTGATAGAGATCGGACCAGTCCGCACGGCTGCGGTGGTCCAGCGCGACGAATGCGAGCTCACGCTGGTCATGCGGGCAGGCTCGCTGCCACCCGACGATCTGCACGCCTTACGCAGCGTCCTGGCAGGCGTGCACGGCCACCTCGGGGCCGACGACACGAGCCCGCGCTGCTGCCCGCGACCGCGACTGTGGGCACTGTCCGCATACGTCGTCCGTCGGGCGTCGTCCGTCGCGCGACGGACCGCGACAGCCAAGTGGGCACGTCACAGCGCCCACCCGCCAGCTCCACGTCGTCCGTCATGGCGACGGACGACGGACGACGATTACCCGGAGTGACCGCCGTCGGATAGATCCACGTGGGCGTAGATGCCGCGGCGGAGGCGACGGGCACGGCCGTCGCGTACGTCCTCAGCCAGCCACGCGGCCGCGGTCTGCCGGGTTGTGGTGTAACCCTCCGCGCGCAACCGCTCCGCGAGCGCCTCGGGCCCGATCCCATCCGATCCGGCCTCGTGCAGGAGCTCGCCGGCGCGCACGCGGGCGGTCGGCGGCGTCGGCTCCCCGTCGTCGAATTGGGCGACGAGTGCCGCGAACTCCTCGTCGACCGAGGCCTGGTCGTGGTCGCCGGCCGGACCCTGCTCGGCGTCCAGGCGTTCGGCGCGCAGCCGGGCGGCAGTCGCGTCCATGCGCTCGACCGCCGCGCCCATGTCCGCGTCGTCCCCGCCTGCTGGAACCGGGGGATTGCCGCTGCCGGATGCTCCGACGGGGACGGTCGCGGCCGCGGGACTCGCCTCCAGAAGCCAGGCGACGCGCTCCCGTGTCCATCGGTGGGCGTACGCCTCGCCGGCGATGATCGCGGACGGCTCGTCCAGCGCGGGCCGCCGCCCGGCCACTGCGACCGCCGTGCGGCGGATCATCTGAGGTGTCAGTCGGTACGACTGGAACGGCCGGGGCTTCGCGCCGTCCTGACTGACCAGCCCGTTACCCGGGTAGGGCGTGTCCTCCGGGCTCAACCCTTTGGCGTCGTCGAAGAGCTTTCCGATCTCTTCCCGTTCCTGGGTTTTCATCATGATCTGCAGCGCGGATTGGACGCGGGCGTCGATGCCGCCCAGGGCATTCCCGATCGCACGCAGATTCGACTGGACGATGTTGACACCCTCTGCGCGGCATTCCTCCTGGATCGAGAGGAGGACCTGGCCGAGTTCTTGACGGGCCCGCGACGCGGCATCCCCGGTGATGCTCTTCCCCTCGTCCACGACGATCGTGATC
>NZ_CAUVXO010000250.1:3886-7760 GCF_963555865.1 Protofrankia sp. Cr1 | reverse complement strand
GCGGGCACGGCGATCTCAGCCGAACACCGCCATAGCAAGCAGCGTCGATCAAACCACCAGATGACGCAGCACCTCGTCTGCGAAG
Organism: Protofrankia sp. Cr1; assembly: GCF_963555865.1. Classification (NCBI taxonomy): domain Bacteria; kingdom Bacillati; phylum Actinomycetota; class Actinomycetes; order Frankiales; family Frankiaceae; genus Protofrankia; species Protofrankia sp. Cr1. The sequence goes on along the minus strand of NZ_CAUVXO010000250.1, from coordinate 7,675 downwards.
GAGGGGGCACCTGCGCGGGACAACTTGTCGAGAAGATCGAACACTGTCAGGGGTGGCCTTGTCGTGTCACCAGCCTGTTGCTCAAGGACAGCAAGTATCCGCGGAGGGCTGAGGTCGAGCTGATCGAGCAAGAAGCCGTCCGGCGAGATCGCGTCGATGCCGTGCGGAGCGAGGTGCTTCGCCGGGAAGTCCTTCAAATTCGGGGTGATGATGCTGCGGGCTCCTCCCACGATGGCCGCGGCAAGCACATGACGATCGTCAGGATCCGGGAGGTCAAGTCCCGTGACAAGGGGCTGCCAAGCGGCTGGATCGACGCTTGCGTCCTTGAACGCCTGATCCATCATGCGCAGACGCCTTGCGAGGATGGCTGAATCCAGATCTGGGTGGATTTCAGCCAGCGCGCGCCGCACCTCCTGAAGGATCTTCGGGGACCACAGCGGCCGGTAGAGCCCACACTCCGCCAACCGCAGCAGTGTGTCCGTCAGGACAACGGGGACGAGCGATGCTGCATCCAGCAATGCGACGTGCATAGGCCGTCAATCGCCCGCGTGGCGTGCCCGCTGAAGCGCCTCGCGATAGTCAGCCGCTGACATCTCGTACAGGCCGGTCTCCTGTGCGGTGCGGGTCAGTTCACTCAATACGGCCTGACGCTCGGCACGACGCCGCTCCTGATATTCCAAGAGATCGTCGATGCGTACTCGACGGTGACGGCCAGGACGCTCATATGGAATTTCGCCACGTTCGAGAAGCTTCACCAACGTGGGTCGGCTCACGCCAAGGACGTCGGCAGCCTCCTGCGTGGTGAGCCGACGAGACATCGGGCTGATCGTGACCGCCCGTCCCGCAAGCATGGCTCGCGCCACGTCGACCAACACGTCGACGAGAGCGGCAGGCAGGTCGACTGCCTGGCCACCTGGCGGGACGAGCGCGGCGGAACGGGACCTCTTTCTCATCACGAGGTCGCCATCCTCGGCAGGACCTGCTCCGATGGGGCTAGAAGGGCTCCCGTCCCCTGTCTCGTTTCCGACTGCGAGAAGCGCCGTCATGAGACGACGTAGCTGGCCCACATCCTCCGGGGGTAGAACGGTGTGGCTCCGGAGCGGCTCGAGCGCTGCGGCGATCATATCCCCACCCTGCCACAAATCGAAAGAAACGCAAGCCTGCGCAGGGTCAACATCCTGTACCGAGCCCGTCCAGCAGTCAGACCGCGGTTCCGCGACGGCAGGCGTGCTGGCCGTCGATCACGGCCATGCCGGGGCAGGTGGGGTTGCTGTCGGTGTGTCCCAACGGCGGGGCGGACGGCGGCGCTGCGGCGGAACCGCGGTCAGAACCTCGGAAGGGTCGACAAAACGGCCCGATGCGGTATCAAGAACCCAGGTGTGCGCGGCGGGAATGTCGAAGTAGAGGCCCACGAGCTCAAGCGGACCCCGTTCCAACGCGCGCCGCACAGCCGGATGGCCGCTCAGGTGCTCCAGCTGAAGCACGACGTTCGCCCGGCCCAGTTGTTCCAGGGGCGACAGCATCTCCGTACCGGGCAGGGGCATCCGGGCCAACGCCGCGCGCGCGTGGGTCAGCCAGCCCGCCAGCGCGGAGTCGGGATCCCGGTCGAGGTCGTCGGACAGCAGCGCCTGCATGGCACCGCATCCCGAGTGCCCGCACACCACGATCGAGGGCACCCGCAGGACGTCGACGGCGTAGTCCAGCGCGGCGGTCACCGACAGGTCGGCGTTGCGCCCACCGGCGATCGGGACGATGTTGCCGACATTACGGACGGTGAACAGGTCGCCGGGTCCACTGCTGGTGATGATGTTCGGGACGACCCGGGAGTCGACGCAGGTGAGGAACAGCGCGCTGGGACGCTGACCGTCCGCGAGCTCCCCGAGGGTGCCGCGCAGCAGCGGAGCGGTCCGGCGGTGGAACTCGGCGACCCCCACCAGCATCGTGCCGGCGGCATCCGCGCGGTGCGCGTCCCCGTGGGAGGCCGCCAACTCCTGCCACTGCGACCAGGGGGCGAACCAGCGGGGCAGGTGCGGAACGACGGTACGGCGCCGCTTGGCCTGATCCTCACGTGACGATCGGAACCAGGTGTGGCCGATCTCGTCGACAGTCACCTGCCCGCCCGCCCGCTCGTGCTCGGTGCACCAGGCGTGCAGATGGTCGAACGCCGCATGATCGAGATAGTCGACCACCAGCTCGATCGACACACAGGACCCGGTCGGCACCCGGCCGAGAACCCGGGCGAGGCGCGGCAGGGACAGGAAGCTCAAGGTGCCCTCCACGTCCACCCGCCATGCCTGCCCGGACGCGACGAGACGGATGTTCGACCACAGCACCCGACGCAGAACCAGCCCGAGGGCGGTGAGCATCCCGAGTGCGACGCCCTGGAGCAGGTCGAGCGCGACGACACCGACGAGCGTGACGACGTACACGGGCAGCTCGCCGTGACGCCGCACGTGCCGCAGATGGGCGACGTCGACCAGCCGGACCCCGACCACGACGAGCAGGCCGGCCAGCGCGGACAGCGGAATCCACTCGACCGCTCCGCCGAAGAACAGGGCGAACAGCGCCACCCACACGCCGTGCAGGACGGCTGAGGCCCGCGTCCTCGCCCCGGCCGCGACGTTGGTGGAACCGCGCACGATCACACCGGTCACCGGCAGCCCGCCGGCGAGACCCGCCAGGACGTTGGCAGCCCCCTGCCCGAGGAGTTCACGGTCGAGGTTGATCCGACCCGGCGCCCGGCCACGCGTGGTGGCCAGCTTCTCCACCGCCACCGCGGACAGCAGCGACTCCATGCTCGCCACGATCGCAATGGTGAGGACGCCCAGGACGATCCCAGACCAGTCCCGGTCGGGAAAGGCCGGCAGCGACAGCGAGCCGAGGATCGACCCGGGCAGGTCGACCCGGGGCAGGTCCAGGTGGACGGCGGCGGCCAGAGTGGTCCCAACGACGACCGCGGCGAGCGGCGCGGGGATCGCGCGCAGCCCGCTCGGCAGCCGGCGGACCAGCCGGGGCCACAGCAGGATGACGACGATCGTCATGGCCCCGATCAGGGTCGCGCCGCTGTGGCTGTTGACGATCCGGCCGGGCAGGGTCACGATGTTGTCGATGGCGTGGGCGTCGGGCGCACCGCCGAGGATGACGTGCAGCTGGCCGATGGCGATGGTGAGCCCGATCCCGCCGAGCATGCCGTGCACGATCGCGGGCGACACGGCGAGGGCTGCGCGGGCGATCCGACTGACGCCGAAGATGATCTGGAGCACACCGGCGGCCGCGGTCACCGCGCACGTGACCCGCCACCCGTAGGTCGTGATGAGCCCCGCGATGACCACGGTGAGCCCGGCCGCGGGCCCACTGACCTGCAGGCAGACACCGCCGAGCGCCCCCGCCACGATCCCACCGATCACAGCGGCGATGAGACCGGCGGCGACCGGCGCGCCCGTGGCGACCGCGATACCCAGCGACAGCGGCATCGCGACCAGAAACACCACCAGCGACGCCTGCACGTCCGCCCGCAGGTGCGCCCGCAGGGCCATGTCAATCTCCTCGGGATCGAATCGGCACCGGACCGGATGTCGCGATGGAGATCGCCCTCGGATGGGTCGCGCAAGCCGACGACCTTGCCTGTCACAAGGCCGCCCGGTGGGCGCCCCTGCCCGCATCCGACCGCCGCAGCGATGGGTGAACCACACCGGACAACGACAGCGGACCGGCCGGGGTTTCCGGATGTGATCTTTCCTCAAGAAGGAGAATTCGGCTGCGGCTCAGGCGGTCGCCCGCGCTGGCTCA
>NZ_CAUVXO010000250.1:0-3298 GCF_963555865.1 Protofrankia sp. Cr1 | reverse complement strand
GCTGCGCGACCGTCCGGCGGACCACCGCGAGCGCGGCCGCGATCGCCGTCGCGTCGGTGCCACCGCCCTGGGCGAGGTCGTCCTTGCCCCCACCGCCACCGCCGAGGACCTTCGCGGCGCCGCGGACGAGCTCCCCGGCCTTGATCCCGCGGTCACGCGCGGAAGCGCTCGTACCCACCACGATGACCGGACGCCGGTCCACCGCGGCCGCCGCCGCGACGACCACCGGACGGTCGGCGGCGACTCTGCCGCGGATGTCGAGGACGAGCCTACGAAGATCATCCGCGGATGTGCCGTCCGGCGCATGGTGGGCGACGAGCGCGACCCCGCCGACGTCCTCGGCTGCGCTCGCGAGGTCACCCGCCGCGGCCAGCACCTGTGCGGCCCGCAGCTTCTCCAGCTCCTTCTCGGCGTCGCGCAACCGCCCGAGCACCCCGGCCAGACGCTCGGGCACCTCGGCCCGGGGCGCCTTGAGCACATCGGTGATCTGCGCGACGAGCACGGCCTCGCGAGCCAGGTAGCGGTAGGCGTCCAGGCCGACCAGGGCCTCCACCCGCCGGACCCCCGCCCCGACCGAGGACTCGCCCAACAGCTTGACCAGGCCGAGCTGCCCGGAACGGCGCACATGCGTGCCACCACAGAGCTCACGGGAGTACTCGCCGATCGAGACGACCCGCACCCGGTCGCCGTACTTCTCGCCGAACATCGCGATGGCGCCGGTCCGGCGTGCCTCGTCGGCGTTCATCACCTCGGCGTGCACATCGAGATCCTCGATCAGCACCTGGTTGATCGTCTCCTCCACGTCGGCCAGCACCGACACCGGCACCGCACCGGCGCAGGAGAAGTCGAAGCGGAACCGGCCGGGCGAGTTCTCCGAGCCGGCCTGCGCGGCGCTCGGGCCCAGCGCGTCCCGCAGGGCCTGGTGGGTCAGGTGGGTGGCGCTGTGGGACCGCGAGATCGCCCCCCGCCGGGCCGGGTCGATCTCGGCCCGCGCGTGCATCCCGACCGTGACCCCGCCCGAGCGCACCCGACCACGATGGACGATCAGTCCTGGTAGCGGCTTCTGCACATCGAAGATCTCGATCTCGGTACCGTCGTCGAGGCGGACCGCGCCGCTGTCAGCCAGCTGGCCACCGCCCTCGGCATAGAACGGCGTGCGGTCGAGCACGACCTCGACATCGCTTCCCTCGCCGGCCTCGCGGGCGGGTGACCCGGCCACCAGCAGCCCGCGGACGACGGCGTCCCCGGCGGCGCTGTCATACCCGGTGAACACCGACGGGCCGGCCGCCGCCAGCACGTCCCGGTACGCCGAGGTGTCCACATGCCCGGTCTTCTTCGCCCGGGCATCGGCCTTGGCACGCTCACGCTGCTCGCCCATGAGCCGGCGAAAGCCCTCCGCGTCGACGGTCAGGCCCTGCTCGGCCGCCATCTCCAGGGTGAGATCGATGGGAAACCCGAACGTGTCGTGCAGCTGGAAGGCCCGCGCACCGGTGAGTACACCGCCGCCTGCCTTCTTCGTCTCGCTCGCCGCCAGATCGAAGATGGACGTCCCGGTGCGCAGCGTCGCGAGGAACGACGCCTCCTCGGCGGTCGCCACCGAGTCGATCCGCGCCCGGTCGGTGACAAGTTCGGGATACTGCGGGCCCATCGCCTCGATCGTGACCGCGACCATCTCGGGCATGGTCGCGTCCGGTGCACCGAGCAGGCGCATGTTGCGAATCGCGCGGCGCATCATCCGGCGCAGCACGTAGCCGCGTCCCTCGTTGCCGGGCAGCACGCCGTCGCCGATGAGCATCACCGAGGTGCGCACATGATCAGCAACCACCCGCAGCGACACGTCGCAGGACGCCGCGGCGCCGTAGCGGGCACCGGTGAGCTCCGCGGCCCGGTCGAGGATCAGCCGGGATGTGTCGATCTCGTAGAGGTTGTCGACGCCCTGGAGCACCGCGGCGAGACGCTCCAGGCCGAGGCCGGTGTCGATGTTCTTCGACGGGAGATCGCCGAGGATCGGGTAGTCCTTCTTGGACGACCCCTCACCGCGGATGGACTGCATGAAGACCAGGTTCCAGAGCTCCAGGTAACGCTCGCCGTTCACGGCGGGGCCCCCGTCGATCCCGAACGCCGGCCCGCGGTCGTAGTTGATCTCCGAACAGGGTCCGCACGGCCCCGGCACACCCATCGACCAGAAGTTGTCCTCCATACCGAGGCGTTGGATGCGCTCGGCCGGCACCCCCACCGTCGACCGCCAGATCTCAGCGGTCTCGTCGTCGTCGAGATAGACGGTCACCCACAACCGGCTGTCGTCCAGCCCGTACCCGCCCGCCGCCACCGGCGTGGTGAGTAGTTCCCAGGCCAGGGGGACAACGGTCTCCTTGAAGTAGTCCCCGAAGGAGAAGTTCCCGCACATCTGGAAGAAGGAACCGTGCCGGGTGGTCCTGCCGACCTCTTCGATGTCGGTGGTCCGCACGCATTTCTGGATGCTGGCCGCGCGGGTGTAGGGCGGGCGGACCTCGCCGAGGAAGTACGGCTTGAAGGGAACCATTCCCGCGTTCACGAGCAGCAGCGTGGGGTCGTCCGCGATGAGGGACGCCGACGGCACGACCGTGTGCCCGCGCTCGGCGAAGTAGCGAAGCCAACGGCTCGCGATCTCAGCGGACCTCATCACAAGCCTTCCTCACCGATCGACCGACGATCCCGGCCCATCGTAGCCAGCCGGCCCCCGTCATCGGCGCAGCAGGCCACCGGCGAGATCCAACATCTGCGCGGTCCGGGCGAGGGCCGCGCTCAGCCGCCAAGCCTGCGCGACCGCCTCCTGGATTCCGACCAGCCGCCCGATCGCACCGCAGGTGGACGTGCGGGCAGCCCGCTGGCGGAACTGCTCGAGCGCGGTCCGCGCGGTGTCGATCGAGCCACGAACCCCGGCGAGCCGCGGCAACAAGCCGGTCCCGGCGCCGGCTGTCCCTGCGCCGGCCGGGACAGCCGGGCGGAGAGCCGCGCCGACCGTGACGACGGCCGGCAGACCGACCACGGCGAGATCATCGACCGCGACCGCCAACGAACGCGTCGTGTGGACGGGACAGCCGACCAACGGCACCCGCCCAGCTACCGCGAAAACCGGCCCCTGGGTCAGCCGCCTGGCCGCCGTCGTCTCGCGGGCGATCGCCTCAGTCGTCCGGTGGAGCTGGCCGACCGAGAGGCCGCGACCAGCGGAAAGCCCGCGTTCGAGTTGAGCGAGCTGGGTCTGGGCGACCCGCAGGTGCGCTTGCGCCAGCCGGCCGCGGACCACCGTCCAGACGGT
>NZ_CAUVXO010000249.1:0-7184 GCF_963555865.1 Protofrankia sp. Cr1 | reverse complement strand
CCTGCGTCCACCGCGAACCGTCCGACCCGCGCACCGGCCCGACCCGTCCTGTCCTCTCCCCGCGAAGAGAGCGATTACGCATGCCCGCGAATCCCCGCCGACCGCACCGGCCGCCCGGCGCGTCCACACCGGACGCGAGGACGGTCGCGGAGGCCGTCGCCCGTGCCTGGCACGGCACGAACCGCTCGGCTCCGCCCCAGATCCCCCTGTCCACCGTTGCCGCCCTCGCCCTGATCACGCCGCCGCCGGACCAGTCCTCGGCCACCGCCGACCTCATCACCGGGCTGGACACCGAGCAGTTCCACGGGTGCATGCGCACCCAATGGTCGATTTTCGTACGGGCGCGGCCCGACCTGCTGCCCGCCGCCTGGCCACTGGTCCAACCCTGGCTCGGCGCCGACCCGCCCGACGCCGCCACCGTCGCCGCGGCCCGCCGCGTCGCCCACGCCGCACTCGACGCCGGACAGCTGCACCTCACCGGCACGCTGCGCCGCCGCGACGCCGACCTGTTCGGCCCGCTGCTCGTCGAGCTGCGCGCCGACGGTGCCCGCCTCGTCGCCGGCCAGATCTACACCCCAGGCCACATCGCCGACATCCTCGCCGCCGCCCTCATGCGCGGGGCGGCACCGGGCCAGCCCGTGATCGACCCGGCGGTCGGCACCGGCGGACTGTTCCGCGCCGCCGCCCAGACGCTGCGCGCCCAGGGCACCGACCCCGCCAGCATGCTGTGGATCGGCGGGGACATCGACGATCTCGCGGTCGCCTGCTGCGCCGTGAACGCCGCGCTCTGGGAACTCGGACCCAACGTCGTGCTCGGCGTCGGCGACACCCTCACGGACTCCTGGCAGACCACCGCGATCGCCCAGCGCCGCGAGTCCTCCAGATCGCCGACCAGCACCGTGCCGCCGCGTTCGCCGCCGACGTGATCGGCGGCGTAGCCCGGCTGGTCGACGCGACCAGCACCGACAGCGCCGATCCCAATCCCCGGACCTGACGACCAGCGCCGGCCAGAACCCCACCCCCCGCCCCGCGCGTACCGAAAATCAGAGGACCACGATGTCCCCCCGCACCATGAAGGTCACGATCGGCGGCCTCTACAGCGTCTACGACGTCCCCGACAACAAACGGCGCTGGAACGGCTTCGCCGTTCCCGGATTCACCGTGGACCAGGTACACCAGCTCGTCGGGGAAACGAACCAGGCCGCCTCCGACCCGGATATCGGCGCGGCCGAGGTGGACACCATCAGCATCGACACCCAGGGCGTCGTCTCCGTACGCAGCGGAACGTACGACACCACCACCGTCGTCGAGTCCGATCAGAAGGACGGCCTGTTCTACGTCGGGGCCTACGAGTGGGCCTGGGAGATCGTCGAAGACTGAGACCCGCAACCCATCGGACAAGCCAGCTCGGCCCGCCGTGCGTTCAAGCCAGCTCGGCCCGCCGTGCGTTCCCGCGCGGCGGGCCGAATTGCGCGGCTTTCACCCGCGAGCCCTTCGCGTCACATCCCGGCGGCCGACATCCCGGACCAGCCGCGACCGGCGCGGCCCGTCAGCGCCTGACACACGGTCGTCCCATCACCCCGATCAGCTCGCCCGCACCGTTCGCCCGCGCCTGAGAGGAGCGCCCAGCCATGCCGTCGACCCCGCACCTCATCGGCTACGCCGAGCTACTCGGCCGACTCCGCCACGTCCTGACCGTCAACGGCGAGGACATCGTCACCCGCCGCGCCGACGACGTCCCCTTCCAGCCCTACTTCGACCGGTTCGGCTGGCCGCACCGGCTCTACGGCCACGTCCTGTTCGGACTCGACTCCCACCTCGACCCGGCCAGCCTGCTCAACCTCGAACCCGCCGTCGAGGTCTACCAGGTGCTCGGCTACCCGCTGACCGCCAAGGCCACCGCCCTCGCCCGCGAGACCGAGCAGCTCGCCGAGCAGGGCTGGACCTGGGGCCACGCCGTCGACACCGCCACCATCCGGACAACGGTCCAGGACGACGAGCCGCAGGACACCCGCATCGGCGACGTCGCCGTGCTGGCCGTGCTCTCTCACGTCGCCGCCCGCCACGCCGCCGAGATGACCACCCCGACCGGCGCGACCCCCCTGTTCCACCGCGGCTATCCGACCCGGCTCCTCGGCCACATAGCCGCATACCTGCGCGTCGATGCCGTCCACGCCTCCGCCCTCGGAGACACCACCGCACTCGGGCTGTTCACCCATCTCGGCTGGACCGTCTCCCCGCGCGCTGGGGCCGTCATCACCACCGCTGAGGACGTCGAAGCGGCCGGCGCGACCTGGACCGACGCCGTCATCCAGGCCAGGACCACGCCACGCGATCACCTTCGCCGCAAACCCTGGGACCGCTGAGCTGCACCCGACACCCTCCCGGCGCAGCGAAACCGACGGCTCGGCGGGCAGCTGCACCCTCGCGCGCCTCGCGCGCAGCCCACGCTGCGACGACCGTGACCTGCCGCCGCCGGCAGGCGGATGACAAAGCCGGCGGCGGGACGCCTCACAACGGCCGCATTTCTTACCGACAGGATGACCATTTCTTTCTTTCTGGGCATGGGCTTCCGTCGCACCCTGAACACGTCCGCGAGAAAAGGAGCGCCGGCATGCATGAATACATGGCGGACCTCTCCCTGCGTGATTCTGAACCCCCGTGAACCGGCGGCGACGACCGCCTCTCCTTCCCCGCAGAAAGGGTTTTCGTCATGGACAGCGAGCACAACGAACTGCGGATCGGTAGCGCCGTCAAAGTGCCCCTCAACGACGGTGCGATCTGGCGGTTCGGCTGGATCACCCGCATCGACGGAGACGAGATCACCGTCGACCTCGGCAGGGACGGGTCCGTGACCACGACCCGCGGCGAGATCAAGAGGTTGTGAACCGGCTCGGTGTCGCCGTCCCGGGGCGGCGGCGCGCACCCGGGGCTGTGCCGCGGGTCGCCGGGCGATCAGACTGGGGAACGGGCCCCGCCCGCCGGGACGCCGCGCCCGGCGTCCCGGGCCCAGCCCCGTCCGATCCCACCCGCCCCCGAAGGACAGCGCCATGGACATCGAGTCCCACTTCCTGGTCGACGAGGTCGTCAGGCAGGTCCAACAGGCCCTGCGCAACGGCGACCAGCCCGCGATCGCGCTGCTGGAAGGTGACTCCGGGCGGACGTTGAGCAACTCGGCGTACCTGCGTGACCCCGCCCGAGCGGAGGAGTTCGAGCGCAGCGTCGCCCGCGAGGCCGAAACGATCGGCCTTGCCCGGCTGGTGCTGGCCGTCCCGATGATCAGCAGTCCAGGCGTCATCGACGAGGACGCGGTCCGGTTCCGCAACCCGAACACCGGCCCGCTGCGCGACGACGACGGCGAACAACATGTGATCGTCTGGACGCTCTACGACGAGGAGGAAGGCGTGTCGTGCGGGATGGCCCCCTACAGTCGCAAGCGTGACGGCACCCCCGTGTTCGACGACGACCCCGACGGCGCCTTCTCCATCGCGCTGAACCCCGGGCCCGGAATGCCCGGCCTCACCGTGCTCCGCGAACTCCTCGACGAGAACCTGCAACGGCGCAAGCGCCGCTGACGGAGGGAACACCCGGCGTTCGTCTGGGAACGCGGCCGGCGCCCCTGGACCTACTGGAGGCCACTGTGAACGACGCCACCTGGACCCTGGTGACCGACGTTGTGGGGCGCGTGCAGCAGTCCATCAGGATGGCCGACTGCCCGGCGGTCGTCATCCTCGACGGGGACCGCCGACAGGTCCTCTCCAACTACGATTACATCCACGGCGAGGACGCGCGCACCGATTTCGAGACCCGGGCCGCCGAGCACGCACGGCAGCTCCACGTCCGCCGGTTCGCCTTCGCCGTGCCGCAGATCATCGAGATGCTCCCCGGCGGCCTCCAGGCTCACGCGTTCTCCGGCCGGCCCCTGCGTGCCTGCGAGCAGGAAAGCGTGGTCTGGACCGCCTACGACGCCGACGACGGCGTCGACTACGGCTGGGCCCCCTACACTCGCCGGCCGGGCGGGCAACCCGTCTTCGACGAGCCCACGACCTTCGACCTGCCCGTCCAGGCAACGGAGCGCACCCCCGGCATCCGTCTGCTCCGGCTGCTCACGGGCGCATGAGCCCGGACGCCTCGCCCGGCTGAACGGGCTGGCGCGGCGCCGGCTTCAGACGGCTGGCGACCATGGGCTCAGCCGCCGGGCCGTCAGCCGGCCGGGCAAGGGGCAGATCGGCTGGCACGGGCTCCGCCGGGGGTCGGCCGGGTGAAGTCGCTGTCGCTGGAGACGAGGCAGAACCCGTCGAACCGAGCGGTGACCTATCGCGGTCCGTGAGTAGAAGATCGGCGGCGCTCGGAGCCCGGAGCTCTGGGCCGGACACGCCTCCCCAGCCTGAGACTTGTGGTGGACCAGCCTCCACCGCCCTGGCTGAGATCGTCGCCGTCCTCCGCCGCATCGAGGAGAACGTGGCGACCATCGCCGAGCGCCTGATGCGGCACCCGGCTGGTTCCCCCTCAGCGATGCCGACCCGGCCAGCGAGGACGCCGTCATTGACTCCTGTGCAGTGTGACGCCGGCTGGTTCGTGAATAGGCCCGGTGAACGACACGGCCCGTAGGCTCTGGGAGCGGTCGCAGCTCGCGCCGCACGGCGCCAGCGCGCACCATCGAACGCCAGCCGCCGCAACCGGCCACGGCGCTCATGGAAATTGAACCGGAGCGTGCTATCGGTGAGCATCTTGAGACGAACGAGGAACTAGTACTACAGTCACAGTGATCTACTTGTGGTCTTCATGTCAGATCTCCGCCGTGGCACCTTGCGCACTCAACATCGATCAGATGTCGGATCGGCAGGAATGGGCAGGTTTGTGACGATCCGCGGAGCGGGTCGTTTCGACGATCTTGAGGTCTCGCATCGTAATCCCCGATCTCGCGGCGATGGCCCCAAGATCGCAAACATCGACGCTGGGGTCGGGGCGCTCCCACGAAGCAACAACAGCCCAGGTCAGGGGCACTTCCGTCGAATCAAGACCACGCGGCTACCACTGTTGCTGCCGTACTAGCTGATGGCTACAGCGATGTGATCATTGGTGAACGAATCACGGCCTCCGTACCCCAGACACGGAAGGCCACTCCATTTCCGCCATCTACGCCACAGGCCGCGGGCAGACGAGGGCCGTCCGCCAACGGCCACTTCACATGAGGCCCGGGGACACCGCCGACCGTCCCAGTGGCACTGGCCGTCGGACCGTGTACTTCGATCGTCCAGGCGATCTCTATGAGCTCGCCCGCGACATATGGCCGGGGCACGCGTGCCGGTGTGTCGTTGATGAAGGTATAGGTGTTGTACTCTCCGGACTTAACAATCCCCGCGAGGACACGCTGTGGCTCGCCGGGCGATTCAATGAAGCCGTACTGTAGGTACGCTCCCATCGGTTCACCATTTTGGCCAATGGCCATGCAGGTCCCAACACCGAACCCCCAGCCGAGGTTGGAGATTGGGCTTTTGGGCAGGGCGAGTGGAGGCGTCTTGAGGTCGACGGTGAACGTCAGACGGTAATCACAATAGCCGACTCCGTCCAAGGCCCAGCCAGCCGAGTTGTAGTCGCCCGGTTCAAGCGCTATCTGTAGAAGGTTTGCCCCATAAGAGGCCGTCCCGTTCCCGAACTGCTGCCATCGGGAGAGGTCGGCGTTCGCCTCGGGCGCGATCGTCTCACCCGGCTTACAGCCGGCCTCGGGCTCGGGATCGCGCTTCGAGCCACCCGGCAGCACCGTGAGAAGACCAAAGGCGATGGTAGTAATCGCAACAACGGCCGTGGCCGCGCCGAGATATCCACTGCTCCCCAACGCGAGATATAGCGTGGCTAGGAGGGCGGCAGCCATCACCACCGCGAGGCCCACCCGCACGAGGCCATCCGTAAAAGAGAGAAGCACAAGCGCTGCGACAGTCACGCAGCCGAGCAGGCCCACGAGGAGCCACCGTAGCTGGAGAGGCACCATTACCCCCGGTTTCATGTGCCGATCTTGTGGCTAGTTACCCGAGGGTGCTCCGGCCTAAACCTGATCCGAAAGCAGAGAAGAATTCTTGCTAATCAGCAAGATGGACCTCGGCTCGCCTACTCCAGAATCCCGGCCAATGCAATGTAAATTGCAAGACAAGATCGGGATGGTCGAGAACGCAATGGACGGCCGACCCCTTGCATCAAGATCGCAATACCTTGACTACTCTCTGAAGTCTTGGCTCGGGACATGCTCACCCGCCCGGCTACCAGGACCGACTCCGTGCCGATGTTCGGAAATGAACACGCGGAGTTCCTCCAGTCCGGGGAGCGAGCCATGATGGACACGTTCACAGCGCAGCCCACCACTCGCCGTAGCCAAGAGCAGGGTTTCCGTCATCGGCCGGCCGTGCAGCAGGCCGTAGATCACGCCGCCGGAGAACGCCGCCCCCGCACAGTGGGTGTGCCGTATCTGCAAATCGAAGGCCGGCATGGCCACCAGGTCATCCGGGCCGGCCGCCACTGCGCCGAACACCCCGGCGGTGACCACCGCCCATGAAGCTCCCGTCTGATCGACCAGTGCCCCGGCAGCGGCTGGGGCACTTTCGTGTTCGGCGTCATCGACGTTGGTCTGGATGATCAGGCCGGGATAGCCCTGGACGGCAGCCGCCACGGCCGGCGACAGGACCGAACCGCCGAGGTTCACCAGCAGCGGCACGCCGGCCTGCCGCGCGGCCTGGATGGCGCGGACAGCCGCGGGCTCGATGAGCTGGTAGCAGTCGATGTAGGCGAAGGAGGCCTCAGCCAGCGGCGCAAGATCGACCGCGGCCAGGGCCTCGGCGACGCCGGGTAGGTGCGGAAACCAGGTACGGGTGCCGTGGTCGTCGGCCACGATCACGATTTGCGGCGTGGGCAGCCCGAGCACCGTCTCCGAGGTGGTCATTACCCGGTTGCGGTGCAGCCATGCCCTGACTTGGTCGCCAGGGGCATCGTCGCCGATGCCGTTGGCGACTACGAGCGCCGGGACACCGAGCGCAGTCAAGACGGCAGCGACCATCGGGCCATCTGCCGCGATGGAGGTTTCGGCCCGCTGAACCTCGGCGCCGTGGTTGACCTGCGGGAAGCGCTCGACGTTCCACAGCGATGCGGCGGCCAGGTAGCTGAAGCAGACCACTTGGCCGGAAGCGGTGGCC
>NZ_CAUVXO010000248.1:4916-7588 GCF_963555865.1 Protofrankia sp. Cr1 | reverse complement strand
AAAGGCCGAGACATCTCTACTTCACGGTCCTCGCAAGGATGCCGAGGGTCGCGCGCAGGGCGGCTTCGGGGATGACTGGGAGGATGCCCGTGTCGCGGTACTGCTCCCCGATCTGGCTCCAATCGTAGTATGACGTCACCAGGGTCCCGGTCGCGCCGGCCTCGAGCCGATACCCATAGAGGTGTCTGATCGGAGGCGCAATCGCCTCGGCGCAGCCCACAGGTGCCTCCGGCGGCTCGACGAGACCGCCCGGCGCGTACGGGGCGACAGAAGCATCTGATTTTCAGATAGCATGGAGACCATGCGAACCATCACGGCGACCGAGGCGTCTCGGAGGTTCTCGGACTTGCTTGACGCGATCGAGGCCGGTGAAACCATCATTATTACACGTGGTAATCATCCTGTTGCGGAGATTGGGCCGGCGCGTCGAAAGACTGGCGCTGATCTTCGAGCTGCGCTCGTCGGCATCAGGCCGCCGGACGACGCCTTCGAGCAGAGCGTCGCGGCGGCGGTCGGTTACCTGAGGGCGGACGAGGGTGACCCATGGGCCGCCGCCTGATCCTCGACACCAACATCCTGATTGCCTACGAACGAGGAGCTATTGATCGGTCCGCCCTGGACGATGACGAACTCGCAGTCGCGGCCGTGTCGATCGCTGAGTACCGCGTCGGGATCGAGCTCGCCGACACCGCAGTCAGAGCCGCCGATCGTTCACGATCGTTGTCCGCCATGACGTCCGTGCTGGACGTACTCGACTACACAGAGAGCACGGCCGTTTATCATGCGCGCCTCATTGCGGCCTCGCGGCGGATCGGACGCCATCGCGGCGCCCACGATCTGATCATCGCGGCCCATGCGGCCGAGACTGGACGGATCATTATCAGTCGTGATTCCAAGGCACGCTTTGCTGATCTTCCAGATGTTCTCGCACTGGAACCGTAGGCGTCCATCACTTCGCGGCCGGAGCGAAGTGACCGAGGTCTCAACGAGCGTGGCAAAGGTGTAGCGGGTGGCTAAAGGCAACCGAATCTACTCCCAGAGTAATGATAAATAGATGTTCGATGCGGCTGTTGGTGTGCCAGGCTCGAGCCCGTCGCTCATTACCCTTGGTCATCAATCCGTCCTGGAGCCGGCAACTTCCACATGAGAATCTCGATCGTCAGACACTAATTCATCAACACGGCGAGTTACTGCAATCACCTGGCTACATCCTGGTGAATGTCTACCGCGTGGCCACGCAGGATCTTCCTCGGATGTGGTCATGATCCGGCCGAATCCGCTGGCAAGAACCGTCGAACGCGACTGTGGGTCGACCTGGGTGGCAAGCGAAACGCTGTTTCTTTGCCGCTCAAACGGCGCTGCCTGGGTCGAGTGGCAGTGGATGCGTTGATTTAGCTGCCCTGAGACAGAGGCCGTGGCTCCTGCTAGCATCGGCCGCGGACCGCTTTTTTGGGGGGACGTCACGACATGCACCATTCAACTTGGGTTTGGCGTGAAGATCCTTCGGTGACCGGTGGGGGCCGGACTCCGACAGGTCACGTGGAACGCATTTGCAGAACGTACTACATCGATCGACAGTACGTAACCAGGAGCCGATTCGTCGACCGATGGAGTGGGGAGCGCGTGGGGGGATGACCTGGAAGTGGCCGTTCTTTGGGGTTGGCTACACGGCGACAAGGTCGGCTCGTGGCGGCGTGACCGCGTATCCATGCGTCGCGTGAACGTCGCGATCGCCGGCGCTGCAATGGTTCTGGCTGCTTCGGCATGCGGGTCATCATCTGGATCAACAGCCACGGCCGGGCAGCAGGCACGCGCAACCGTGTCCCTCGCGGGCCGTCCGCTGACTCCTGCGGTCGTCGCGCCGACCACTCACCTCATCGACACGAACGGATCTCCATTCGATGTGCGGTCGGAAACCGCGGGCAGGCTGACGTTCGTGTTCTTCGGCTACACCCACTGTCCGGACGTCTGTCCGACAACGGTAGCCGATATCGCCGCGGCCCTCAACCAACAGACTCCGGCCGTTCGAGCAAGGACCACTTTGGTCTTCGTCACGACAGATCCTGACCGTGACTCACCTCAGATCATCCGCCAATGGCTCAACCAGTTCGATGCCTCCTTCATCGGTCTCACCGGGAATTGGACGGACATCGCAGGCTACGCCACTGCTCTCGGGCTCCCGACCATCCGCCCTGAGCAGGCACCTGACGGGAGCTGGACGGTGGAGCACGTGTCTCAGGTGACCGCCTTCAGTCCGGACGGTACAGCACGTGTGGGATATCTCGCGAACGCAACCGTCGCCAACTATTCACATGATATTCCCCTTCTGCTTGAAAACCGAATGTAGGCGGCGTCCGCTCGTACATACCTCACGTTCGCCGAACATGTACGTGCGGTCTGTTGCGGAGGAGCTCCGAAGCCCGAGGAACGCTTGCACAAGTGGCCTGTGAACACACCCGTGGCGGAAGGCGCCGCGGGCCGGCCTGAACTGGGAACTGGTCCGGAAATTTCCTTCTGCTAACACCTCGCAGTCGAACCATCCACCACGGAGTCCGGTAGCTCACCACCCGATCACGGGTTGTAGTTGATGCCCGTAATGTGAAAGGAACGATCTTGCTGTCTGCCCTTGTCTCGGCAGCAATCGTTGTCATCGCTCTCACGCTGTTCGCGAC
>NZ_CAUVXO010000248.1:0-4537 GCF_963555865.1 Protofrankia sp. Cr1 | reverse complement strand
GTCCGGCGCCAATCTGTGGTGGATGCTCTACGCGTGGCGCACGCCCGAGACCTACCAGCAAACCTTCTACCTGCCGGCCATCCGCGAACCCGCCCACAGTTTTTCGATCATCGTTCCCGCCCGCCACGAGAACGAGTCGGTCCTTCGAGCGACAATCGCTCGTCTCGTTGATCAGACACACCCACGAGTAGAGATCGTTCTGGCCGTCGGCCACGATGATCCCTCGACCGTGGCGGTGGCCCAGAAGATCGCAGGTACCTATCCGGGCCTGAAGATCTCAGTCAACGACTCGGAGGTCAAGAACAAACCACGCCAGCTGAACACCGCCCTGGCCGACTGTACCGGAGACATTGTAGGAGTCTTCGACGCGGAGTCCCTGGCGGCCGCCGAACTGCTCGTCCATGTTGATGAAGTCTTTCAGGCGAATGGTGCCGATGTCGTTCAGGGCGCGGTCCAACTCATCAATTTTCAATCCAGCTGGTACTCGCTCCGCAACTGCCTGGAGTACTATTTCTGGTTTCGTTCGCGGCTGCACATGCATGCCCAGAAGCAGTTCATCCCGCTCGGTGGAAATACCGTCTTCGTCCGTAGGGCACTCCTCAACGAAGTAAACGGATGGGACGGCGACTGCCTCGCTGAGGACTGCGACCTCGGCGTTCGCCTGTCCGCACTCGGCCGCAAGATCAGTGTTGCCTTCGACCCCCGTCTGGTCACCCGGGAGGAGACGCCAGACTCGATATACGCCCTGGTGAAGCAACGGACCCGCTGGAATCTCGGCTTCATCCAGGTGCTCTACAAGGGCGACTGGCGAAGGCTGCCGACGCGCCGGGCGCGAAACCTGGCCCGATTCACCCTCCTGCAGCCCATGAGCCAGGCGTTCTCGGGGCTGGTGCTCCCGGTGGCTCTGCTGACTGCCGTCATCGGCGACTTCTCCATGGTCATTACACTGATATCGTTTCTACCGACCCTCCCGACGGTTGGCATGCTCGGGTTCGAGGTCGTCGCTCTCCGGGCGTTCGGGCAGGACTACGACTTTCGTATCCGGATACGTGACTACGCCCGCCTCGTGTTCTTCACGCCTGCCTACCAGTTGGTTCTCTCGTGGGCGGCCGTCCGATCGGCCTTCCGTTTCTTCGCCGGAAACTTCGAGTGGGAGAAGACAGCTCACGTCGGCGCCCACCTGAGCACACCCGCAATCGCCGACGACGCAGTCAGGAGGATCTGAACGTGTCCACGACCGCAGTATTACCACAACCGGTCGTGACCGCCGTCCGAACACCTGTGGCAGCGGCGATCCGGCCCCGGTGGAGTTGGTCGGACATGACCATCATCGCCGCGCTCATCACGATCATGACTATCGCCCTACTCGTCAACCTCCACGGTTACCCGACCGTCCAGGACGACGAGGGAACGTACCTCTCGCAGGCTGAATGGGTGCGGGCACACGGCTCGCTGTCACCGTACACCTACTGGTACGACCACCCGCCGTTCGGCTGGATACAACTGGCCGCATTGTCCTGGATCCCAATTTTCCATGGGGGTCCGCTGACCGTTGCGGCCGGGCGTGCCATTATGGTTCTCTATGCAGACGTGGCCGTCGTGCTGCTCTACCTGCTGGCGCGTCGGCTGCGGATACGTCGGCCCTTCGCCGTCCTTGCTGTGCTCCTGTTTATCTGCTCGCCAATCTCCGTGACATTCCTCCGCCAGGTCTATCTGGACAACCTCGCGATTCCGTGGCTCATCGCGGCCTTCTACTTCGCCAGCACTCCCCGCCGGCATCTCTGGCACTACGTGCTGGCCGGGGCACTTCTGGCAGGTACTGTGCTGACCAAGGAGACCACCGCGATACTCCTGCCCGCCGTGGCGCTCGCAGGCTGGCAGTCCAGTTTTGAGAAGACCAGGGCCTTCGCCTCCGTGGGATTCTGGTTGGGTTTCATTCTCATCTGTCTGGTCTATCCGCTGATGGCCATCCTCAAAGGTGAGCTGTTCGCCGGCCCGATCCATGTGTCGCTGCAGGCCGCGATGAGTTTCCAGTTCATGGATCGGGCGGGTTCGGGCTCGGTGTTCGATCCGTCCGCGTCAGCCCACGCCACGGTGTCCGGCTGGCTGCACCTCGACAAGTGGTTGCTCATTCTGGGCGCGCTCGCCGCCGTCCTCGCGCTCCTCGTCCGCCGGCTGCGGCCGATCGGGCTGGTGGTGGTGCTGCTGGGGTTCACCCTGTTGCGAAAGGGTTATCTGCCACAGATGTTCATCATCGTGGCGTTGCCCTTTCTTGCACTGTGCGTGGGCGGGATGGCCGACCAGGCCTGGTCGCTCGCCCACCGTTTCGCCAGGCCGGTGCGGTGGTTCGGTGAGGGCGGCCTGGTCGTGGCGCTGACCGCTGGCATTCTGGTGCTCGGACTCGCCTGGCAGCCGGGGATCTCCCGAGCCTTCACCGCGTCCAACAATGTTGAGCATGCCGCCGCGGTGGCCTATCTGCGGAGCCCCACAATTCCAAGGGACAGCCGGATAGTCGTGGATAACACGATGTGGCAGGACGTCTACCACGCAGGTTTCTCCTCGCCTTGGCGCACGATCTGGTATTACAAAATAGATCTTGATACTGCGGCAAAGGACGAGCTACCGGGAGGCTGGCAGGACCTGGACTACGTCGTCCTCACGCCATTCATGCGGCAGGACATCTCTACACTCGGGCTGACGATTATGGCCACCGCGGTCGAACACTCGCAGGTAGTCGCGCGTTTCGGTACCGGCCCGACCGCTGTTGAGATCCGAAAGGTGCTCAAATGACTTGGCAGCGTAACCGGACAGTGGCGCCGAACGGATGGTGGGTAGTCGAAATATGCCTTCCAGCTCGGTATGAGAACAACCGGAACTGGGGGTAGCGTGAGCCGGAGAATGAAATCGTTGGTCCCGGCGGCTGGAATCGTTGCCGGCGCCGTTCCAGCCGCGCGGCGGGAGCTGGGCCCTGGTCCGGTTGCGCAGCAGTCTGTGCTTGCTGGACCTGCCGGGCCACGTTCGGCGGTGAAATCCGAGGTTCGGCCACAGTTGACGGTGATCGTGCCGACGAGAAACGAAGCCGCCAACGTCGTCG
Source organism: Protofrankia sp. Cr1 (assembly GCF_963555865.1). Classification (NCBI taxonomy): domain Bacteria; kingdom Bacillati; phylum Actinomycetota; class Actinomycetes; order Frankiales; family Frankiaceae; genus Protofrankia; species Protofrankia sp. Cr1. The sequence goes on along the minus strand of NZ_CAUVXO010000248.1, from coordinate 1,443 downwards.
CGCTCCTGAACCGGGTCGACGCGGCGCTCGAGGGTATGGACGCCGAAGTTCTCTTCGTGGACGACTCCACCGACGGCACCCCACAGACAATCGAGGCGGTCAGGCAGGGTTTCAACGTGACGGTGCGGCTGTACCACCGTTCACCCGACCTGCGCTGGGGAGGGCTCGGTGGTGCCGTCGTTGACGGATTCCGCCTGTCGCGTTCTCCTTATGCGGTCGTGATGGACGGTGATCTCCAGCATCCGCCGGAGGCACTGCAGACGTTGTATGACGCCGCGGTTGTCAAGCAGGCGGACATGGTCATCGCCAGCCGGTACCGCGGGGACGGGGACGCGGCGGGGCTGGCCAGCGGTGTGCGTAGGTTCGTGTCATCCGGTGCCAACCTCGTTTCCCGGCTGGCTTTTCCCCGTCGGTTGCGGGGCGTAACCGACGTGATGAGCGGATTCTTTCTGGTCCGGGTCGACGCGCTCCGCCTCGACCAGCTTCAGCCCAGCGGTTACAAGATACTGCTTGAGCTTCTCGTTCGTACGGATAAGGTCACCGTGGCGGAAGTCCCGTACTCCTTTGCGGAACGGCATGCGGGTGAGTCCAACGCCTCTGTATTCGAGGGGCTGCGTTTTATCCGGCATCTGTTCTGGCTCAGGGTCCCGCGAGCGGCGCGCTTTGCGCTGGTCGGAGCCACGGGTCTGGTACCGAACATTCTCACCACCGCGATTCTCGCCGCCGCCGGGTTGCACTACATCATTGCCGCCGTCGTGGCCACGCAAATCGCAAACGTGTGGAATTTTATTGGCTGCGAGTTGCTTGTCTGGCATGATCGGAAAGGCTCCTGGCGGCGCCGGATGGCCCCATTCATGTTGCTCAACAGCTGCGATCTGGTCTTCCGGTTGCCGCTGCTCGCCTTCTTTGTGGAGAAGTGGGGGCTCGGTGCCGGCACCGGAACTCTCCTGACCCTGGTCGTCGCGTTCGCGCTGCGGTTCCTACTCATTGACCGGTTGGTATACAGGAATCGGGCCGACAAGCCTCCGGCGCGTCGACCGGACACGACGACGGTGGTCGAGCCCGAAGCGGTCGACAATGTGCTTGTCGAGCATTCGGCATGAGTCCTTGGAAGGCGGCCTACGGAGATCATCCTGCGGTCGTCGCCAACTCGGTTCAGTTGGCGGGGAACGGTACCGCAATTTTCGGTGTGTATCGGAACGGATGCAGCTCCGCTGCTTTTGGAGACGTCGACAGAGAAATTCTGGAGAAGGTGGTCCTCAATGACGAGTGCTAAGGATGCCGGCGGCCGTCGCCGGTGGCGGCGCAGGTGGGGCGGACAAACTGTCAGGCCGTTTGGGATGCTCGCCCTGATGGTCATGTTCGTGGCCCTCCTGGCGCCGGCGTTGACGTCGTCTCAGGCAGCGCTGGCCGATGCGACCAATATGTTGCAGAACGGATCCC
>NZ_CAUVXO010000247.1:5342-7716 GCF_963555865.1 Protofrankia sp. Cr1 | reverse complement strand
TCAACATCGATCCGCGTGATCGAAGATCCATCAGACACGCCCTAGGGCTGACCCAGCGTCAGGTAGCCGAGCTGATGGGCGTCTCATCATGCAACTGGCTCGGCGATGTCGAGGTAAGGCAGGACCTCCGTCTCGAAGAGCTGCAGACTGGCCCACGCCTTCTTCGGATCGGTGCCGCCGAACAGAGGACGGAGGATCAGGTGACCATCCAGGCCGAGCTCTCGGGCGATGGCGATGCAGCGTTCGGGCGTGACGATCTGGTAGGCGCCGCCTGCGCGTAGCTCGTCTACGGATCCGATCGGCGGATACCACTCGCTGGATCCCATTGCTGATTCGGCGATCCACTGGGCGTAGCTGTTTGCGGCGTGCAGGAGATTCGGGCCGACGTCGGCCCAGCCGGCGTCGGGATCCGGGCACACGTAGAGGAACGTCGGGCCGCGCGGAATCCACGGGCCGGGGTCGCGTCCCAGCTTCAGGCATTCGTCCCGGTAGAAGTCCCAGGCGCGGGGTTCGGCGGGATCGAAGCCGTCTGCGAGGTGGGCGGCTCGCCGTGCGGGCGCTTCGGCTCCCCCACCCATGATGATCGGCGGATGCGGCCACTGGGCGGGGGTTGGTGTCACCGTCACCGTGCGTCCGCGGAATTCGAACGGTTGACCCGTCCACGCCAGTTTGCAGACCTCGATGGCTTCGATGACCCGGCTGCGCCGTTCGTGGAGACCGACGTCGAACATGTCGAACTCCGGCGTTCGGTAGCCCGCGGCGAACACCGGGCTCATCCGGCCGCCGCTGAGCAGGTCGACGACCGCGAGATCTTCGGCGAGGCGCAGCGGGTGGTAGAGCGGAGCGAGCAGGATGGGGCGGAACCGCATCCGGGCGGTGCGGCCGGCGGCGGCAGCCGAGGCGATCAGCGGTGACGGCAGGTAGCCGTCCTCGGCGCCGTGGTGCTCGCCGAAGTACACCAGATCGAAGCCGAGTCGGTCGGCCCACTCGCAGATGTCGAGCATGGTTGCGGCGAGATCGGCCGGACTGGCGGTGGCGAAATCCGGGCGCCGAAGGTCGAAGGACAGGCGTAAACGGGGCACGGATGGTCTTCTCCTTGTAAGAGTGCCCGGCAATAGGGGCGTGGATCACGGAGCGGCGCTGGGGTGCGTAGATCGCGCGGCGGCCTAGGGCGCGGCGGCCTGGCCGACTACCAGGGGAAGGGTCGTCATGCGGACTGCGACCGACACCTCGTGGGTGAGGCCGCACAGGTCGCCGAGGTGGTAGTCGGGGATGCGGCGGTGCCATTCCTCGACGAGCACGCGCAGTTCCATCCGGGCCAGGTGTGCACCAGCGCACCGGTGCGGTCCCAGGCCGAAGGCGAGGTGACGGTTCGGCAGCCGATCCGGATCCATCTTCTCCGGAGACGGGAACAGGTCGGGGTCTGCGCTTGCCGCCGACAACAACAGGAGGAGTCGGTCGCCGTCCTTCCACGTGATCCCGTGAAAATCGACGTCACCTTGAACGGTTCGGGAGACCAGCGGGATCGCCGGGAAGCACCGCAGGGCCTCCTCGACCAGTCCGCCGACCACCTGCGGGGTGTCGTTGACGCGCCGGCGCAGGGCCTGGTTCTCGGCGAGCAGTTTGAACAGAAACGCCATGGTGGACGCGGTCGTACCGAGGGACGTGCCGAGCAGGGTGTAACAGAGCTGAACGATTTCCTCGTCGGTGAGGGGTCGGCCGTCGAGCTGCTGGGACAACAGGTAGGTGGGGATGTCGTCGGCGGGCCGGCGTCGCCGGTCGGCGAGCACCTCTTCGAACATGCCACGCACCTTCGCGACCGCCGCGGCGAGCTGCACGCCACCGGGGTCGTTGCTGGCGTTGAGCTTCGCCGGCAGCAGCCGGGTGGCGACGATTTCGTCGGCGCTCGCGAGCGGAAGTCCCATGTGCTCGAGGAAGACCTCGGCCGGGATGCGCAACGCGACGTCGGCCATGAAGTCGCAGCCGCCTCGTGCGGCGACCTCGTCCGTGATCGTCGCGACCGATGCCCGGGCTCGTGGCTCGAGCCTTTTCACGGCCGCGGGCGACAGCAGCGGCGTGATCAGCTTCCGGACCTTGGTGTGCTCGGGTGGATCCAGGTTCGCCGGCATGTGGAACACCGGAGGCGGGTCCCGGTAGAAGGTGAACGTCTCGCAGTTGGAGTAGCGCGCCGGATCCTGGCTGATCTCCTTGTACAGGTCGTAGCGCGTGATGACCCAGAAGCCGCGCGCCGCGGTGCTGTAGAAGACGTCGCCGAGTTGCTGCGCCGCCAGGATCGTGCCGAGCGGGTCCTCCTTGAACGCCGGATCGCATTCCGGGTCGAAGTTCGTGACGGGCACGCCGGCGTCGCGGGCCC
>NZ_CAUVXO010000247.1:0-4860 GCF_963555865.1 Protofrankia sp. Cr1 | reverse complement strand
GTCGGCAGCCGGCCTTCGCCAAGCGCTTGCGCGTGGGTGAGGAGCGTCGCGGTGTCCGCCGGGTCGGTGAAGACGCAAAAACAATGTTTGTCGAGGGCTTGCCGCAGGATGTCGTCCGCCATCGTCCGCGGGTCCGACCCGTAACGCTCGAGGAAGGCGCGGCTCGCGCGCAGAACCTCCGCGGAGACCTGGGCGCTGCCGTAGTCGGCTGGGCGGTTGCGGACCGCGTCCGCCATGCCCGAACGGATGGCGCCCGGCAGCACAACCGACACGCGTACGTCGGAGCCGACTTCGAGGAGGTCATGCTGCACCGTCTCGGCGAGCGCGAGCACGGCGTGCTTGCTGGACACGTAGGGCGCTAATGCCGGAAGCGTCGCGACGGCGCTGTTCGACGCGGTGATGAGGACATGGCCCGCGCCTTCTTCCAGCAGAATCGGTACGAAGCTGCGGATTCCGTGGACGACACCGAACACGTTGACGTCGTAGATCCAGCGCCAGTCGTCGACCGAGAGCTCCCAGGCACGGCCCCGCAGATTTACCCCGGCGTTCAGGCACACGATGTCGACGCGGCCGAACCGGTCGAGGGTCCGGCTGGCGAGGGCGGCGACCTCGTCGTCCTTGGTGACGTCGGTGCGAACGGCGAGCACCTCCGCGCCGCCGACCCGCAGGCGCTGCTGCGCCCGCGCGAGCGCGTCCCCGTTGATGTCGGCGATCACGACGCTCATCCCTCGGGCCACGAGGCCGGCGGCCAGTCCGAGCCCGAGACCGCTCGCCGCGCCGGTGACGACGGCGACACTTGTTTCGCCCACGATGCCCCCAGTCCGCGATGACTAGTTGTACTTCTAACAAGTAACATGGAGGCATGGTGACGTCAATCACCCAACGGTCGCGACGCACGCAGGCACAACGTCGCGACGCCGCCCGCATCGCCATCCTCGAGACCGCGATCCACCTGCTCGCCGACGGTGGCTACGGGAACATGACGCTTGCCGATCTAGGTGAGCGCGCCGGCTACAGCCGGAGTCTGGCCACGCACTACTTCGGCTCCAAGCCGAAGCTGCTTGCGGCGATCATCGACCACGTGCTCAGGGAGAGTCCGCCAGCGGCGCTGGATGACAACGTCCGCGGGGCCGAGCGCATCGAGGCTGAGATCATCGGGCTGTTCGACGGCCTGACCGCCAACCCGTCGGCGGCCCGCGCCTACATCGTCATCGCCCACGAGGCGGCCACCTCCCTGCGGGAACTCCTGCCGGTGATCCACCAGCAGAACATCGCGTTCCGGGGGCGTATCGAGTCCGCACTCAGCGAGGGCATCGAGCTCGAAACGATCCGGGCGGGCCTCGACCCGGCATCGGTGAGCATCGCGGTGATGGCCATGATCCGAGGCATTACGTGGGAATGGTTCACCGACACCACCCTCGATCTGGCGGCCTGCAAGCAGGCGATCCTCGACCAGGCCCGTGTGTTGTGCACAGCCACCAGCGGCTGAGCACCGGGGCGGGAGCTGAGCTGCGCTCAGCAGGCGTCCCGCCACCGGACGGACCGCCTCCACGGATCGGTCCGCCTCGTGACCTTCTCAGCAGTGACCCATCCAGCGGAGGTACCCGATGACGACTCCGACGTTCGACTCGTTGTTCGACATCCGCGACCGTGTGGTGGTCGTGACCGGCGCCAGCAGCGGCATCGGTCGGATGCTTGCGCACGGCCTGACGGCGGTGGGCGCGAAGGTGGTGCTCGCCGCGCGCCGCGAGAACCGGCTGCGCGACCTCGTCGCCGAGATTGCCAAGGAGCTCGGCGAGGACGGGAGAGCCGTCCCGGTCGCCTGCGACATCTCCGACGATGCCGGCCGCGCCCGGCTGGTGGACCAGGCCGTCCGGGAATTCGGTGGGATCGACGGGCTGGTCAACAACGCCGGCATCAGCGGGAGCGGCTTGCCTGCCACCCGGCAGAGCACCGCGGAGTTTCGGGAGGTGCTGGAGGTCGACCTCGTCGCGCCGTTCGACCTGGCCAAACGGTGCCTGGTGTCGATGCGGGAGCGAGGCGGTGGCTCGATTGTCAACGTCACGTCCACCGCGGCGGTCACGACCACCGGAACGGGTATCCCCCAGGCTGCCTACTGCGCCGCCAAGGCCGGGCTCGCGCATCTGACCCGCGAGCTGGCCGTGCAGTGGGGCCGCTACCTCGTCCGGGTGAACGCCTTCGCCCCCGGCTTCTTCGCCACCGAAATGACGGAACTGATGACGGACGCCGACGGGATGCCGCCGGACTGGCTCACCGTCCGCCAGGCGATCAAGGGGTCGGCAGGTGCGGCGGACGCGCTCGGAACAGTGCAGTTCCTGCTCTCCGACGCCTCCCGTTTCGTGACTGGTCAGCACATCGTGGTGGACGGCGGCCAGACGATCACCTGAGCTCGAAACGCCCCTGCCCGCCGGACGGCGCCACCGACAGACAGCCCTGTCGGTGGCACGCTGACATCGACGGCAGTCCGACAATCCGGACTGCACCGGATGAGACACCCCACAGGAGGGCCGGGTATGACCGACGCCCGTCGTCACGGACCGCGACGTATCCCGCCGCCGGCGGGAATGACCGACGTCGAGCGCTTACTGGCGTACCAGGAGATCGGGCAGCTTGCCGCCCGCTACGCCCTCGCGGTCGGCTCCTGCGACACCGAGGCGCTGGTCGAGCTGTTCGTCCCGGACGTCAAGGTAGGAAGGGGCGGCCGGGGCCGGGACGCGCTGCGGGCATCCTTCGACCTGCATCTGAGGGCCGCGCCCGTCGCCATCCTCACGGTCGGCCAGCACGTCATCAACCTGCTTGAGCCGGAGCGCGCCGCGGGAACGGTCTACTGCATCGCCGAACTGGGGGACGAACGGAGCTGGTTACGCCAGGCCATCGCCTACGAGGACGACTACGAGCGGCGGGACGGCGAATGGTACTTCACGCGTCGTGACCACCGGCTCTTCTACGGTCTGCACCTCGACGAGCGGCCGCTCCGGCAGGAACCCGCGAGCTGGCCGGCGAGCGCCACCGGTCGCGGCGACATTCCGCAGGCGTGGCCCACCTGGCAGGACTACTGGCACAGGCCAGCGGACTGACGCAGCCGCGACAGGGACGGCACGGAGCATGGACGACATCCTTCAGTCGGTCCTGGTCGGCACCGTGGCGTCAGCTCCCCCCACGCCTTCGCTCGTCGTGGTGTTCCGGCCCCGACCATCTGACCGTCGGAGCACGCTGAGTGCGACCCCGATGACGGTGAGGCCCCCTCCAAAGATGATTAAAAACAATGGAACGACCTTTTTGACCAGGTTGATCTGGTCACCCAGGTCCGTCGCGTAGCTTGCGAGATCGGCGACCGATGGTGGGGTCTGCGAGTAGTCGATGTTGAAGATTCGCGTCGTCGGTGGAGTGCGGACCAGGCGGGCGAGCGTTGCCTCTGCCCCGGTGACGGTCGTATTGCTGGCATATTCAGGCTTCGCGAGGATGGTCTGGATCCGGCCCATGCCGGCAAGGTCGGGCTGCGCGTAGATCGTCTGGTTGATGCGGTCGAGCGAGACGATCGCGCCGGTCCGTGGTTCGACAAGGAGTCGAGTGTCCACATCGAGCAGGTAGTTCAGCGCGATCGGCTGGCCGATGACCGAAACGATCTCGGCCTGGTCGGCTGCGGACAGTTGAGGCAGCACCTGCGTCGCGAATTGCTGCGTGTCCAGGCCCTGCGCCTTGAGTTGAGGACTGAGCTGCTGAAGCGTGAGTTGCCTGGGAATGCCCTGCGACCTCAGTTGATCGATGTAGTAGCCCTGTACCGGCGCTTTCTCCAGGCGTCCGTGCATCGGCCGTAACGTCAACCCGGCCCGCTCCACGCTCGGCCCGTCCTGCCGGAACGGGTAAGGTGCCCCCACTTCGTTCTTCCAGATCGAGTACGGCCCATCGCCGGCATCGAACGGCAGATTGATCGAGTAGTTCGGAGAACGGTCGATCTTGTTCTGTGTCGTGTAGGCGTAGGCGCGTTCCTCCGCCAGATTTTTCAGCGAGCTGCGGTCGATGACATAGCGCTGCAGGAAGTTCTGCTCCGGCAGAGGTCCGATTTTTTCGACGTCGTCCTCCTGAACCACGACCTTCGATGTCGACGACTCGACGACATGGATTCGGCGTTTGACGTCGAGCGGGAATGACGTCGGGCTAGGTTGCGGCGCCGCTGTTGCCGGATCAACGTAAAGCGTGAACGTGCCGCTCGCATGCACGGTCTTGTCCAGGTCATCGGGGTACTTCACAAGCTGGCCGGGGGCGACGAACCGCCAGGCGCCTGCGATCACGAGGAGAAGCATCCCGATCGTGACGAGTAATTTCGAGATACGACGCACGCTGGGAGCCTCCGCTGCGTGGGAATTGAGAGTTGCTGCGCGACTGCGGGTATGGCCGCAGCGACCGAGCGCTTACATCGCCGACCGCGACGTTCCAGCAGCAGCCGGGCGCCTGGTGTAACGTGCGCACGTCGGACCCGCAGGTTGGCATCACCGAGACGCTGTAGCGCCGTGGCCGTGGCCACGGCTTCGCGCTCCCGCCAGCGGGTGTTCGTGGCGTGTGCTCACAACCGTGTCTCGACATCAGCACCCTCGGCCGCCGACTGAGGGTGCTGATCATACCACGGCAGGCAAGGTACTCGTGGAGTGATCCCGCTTCATCGTCGCCGGTAGCGATCAGCGCGTCGACATCGACCGCACCCCCTCCTCGGCAAGCGCCTGCGCAGGATGTCGACCCGCGGGCCGGGCGAACCCGAGTGTTCTCGCAGGTATGAACCATAAGCTGGAGATCTTCAAAAGCTCAGAGCCCCGCGCCGTGTGATCGGCTGCGGGGCTCTGA
>NZ_CAUVXO010000246.1:6908-7422 GCF_963555865.1 Protofrankia sp. Cr1 | reverse complement strand
GGTCCCCGTTTCGAATATGGTTGCCGTCTCCTGGCTGATCTTCTCGACGACGTGGACCGCGGAGAGGAAGCTGCAGAGATCCGTGGACGACTGGCCGAGGACATGTGACGGCCGTCGAGATACTCGGCGGCCTCCCTTTCGTAGCCCGTATTCCGATCGATGGTGGCTGGGGGCACTGCTCTAAAAAGTAGATCGATTAGGCTGTTTTAGATAGATTCGACCTGGTGATATCGATCGTGTAGCTGACGTCGCTCCAGTCCTCGGTACCGCCCACGCCGGACCCGACGGCGCCGAGGCTCTCACCGGCCGCATCACCGCCCGGTTTCCCGACACGACCACGTTCCTCGTCTGCTTCGACGACGACACCGCGAACAGGCCCGGCAAGCTCCCGGCTGGGCAGAACGCCGCAGCCAGCCTCGCCGACCGGCTCGCCCACCGCGGTCACCTCGTGGTGACCGTCATGCCGCCCGTCGGGGTGAAGGATCTCAACGACTGGTGGCAGCAGAACCCTGAT
>NZ_CAUVXO010000246.1:0-6745 GCF_963555865.1 Protofrankia sp. Cr1 | reverse complement strand
GATCTCCACCGGACGCTGACCGCCACCGCCGATCACTTCACCGGATACCTCCCGCACACCGCTCTACCCGACCCGGGATGGAGCGATCATCCTTGGGGAATGCAGGATGCGGCATTTAGCCCATAAGACGTCGGTCACGCAGTCTCGGACCCCGGGCCGGCATCGGCGCCGTCTTCGTTGCCGCCTCTGCGTGGTCGCATCGGGGCTCCGGCTCCCTGCCCACTGGGAGATCCCCTGACCGGCTACGCCGACCCCGCGAATGCCGCTGGCGTTTGCTTTGGACGGGCGGACTCTGGCCAGCGGTGATGATCGCAGGACTCGGGAGTCTGCTACCTTCGGCCTGATATTCGGCGGATATATAGTGACGATTACCCCATAAGGCGTGGCAGGGTTTCCAGGCTTCTGCGGTCAACTATTGCGGGAATTAGAGGTCCAGGCACCCAAGATCTGGGCCGACAGCAACGAGATCATGAAACAACTGATCGGACGCGACTTCGGCATCTGAGCCGAGCTGGGTTCTGTTCGGGGGTCGGGGCGGGACTCAGCTCAGTGAGAGGGCGACCGGCGCGGTGTCCCACACCTGCGCCCACGCCTGGCCCGCATCCGTGCCGGCCCGTTAGGTCTCCCCGGCAGCTCGCACACTGCGCGCCGGCGGGACGGCCCGCTCGGTGCGGTCCGGTCGGCCGCAGGCATCAGCCCCCTGCCCGTACGGCTCTTCTGCCCACCGGCCTCGCGGTCTTTCGACCGCTCCCGCTGAGAGGCATGGCGGGCCGCCTTCCGCGTGGCCTTCGCCCGGATCGGCTCCTTCGACGGCGGCGTCGAGGAGTTCGCACTGCCCATTCCGAGCCGGCGTTCCAGCTCGGCTAGCCGCAGCTCCAACAGCCGGAGGGCCTCCCGCTCGACGGCTAACTCCGCCCGCAGTCGGATATTGGCCGCACGCAACGCCTCCGCCTCCGCATACGGCGGCGAGGAGGCAGCAGAGACAAACAATTATCATTGTCAGAACCGGATGGAGATCAAAGAACTGGCCCGCTGTATTTCCTCAACGCATCCCCGCAGGCCAGCGACCCCCTGAATTGACACCTCCAGGCGCTGGAGGTTCCCGCCTTTTTGGCCGGATCGTGCATTTTCAACTTTGGTAGTTGAGCAGGTATGTGCCTGCGGCTCCCGCCAGGGCGATGGCCTGTTTGTGGGGGTGCCAGGCACAGCCAAACAATGGCGCCGCTACGCGGAGCGCAGCTGTACATGTGCCGTCGGCGACATCCCAGACGCGTATTGAATGATCGTTCTCGCCGACGGAGGAAAGCAGGGATCCGTCTGAGGAGAAGGCCAGGCCCTTCACCGTGCCGGTGTGACCAAGTAGGCTGGTTAGCAGTCCGCTGGTGGCGACATCCCAGATTTTGATCTTCGCGTCGCTGCTTGCGGAGGCGAGTAGCGTTCCGTCAGGAGAGAACGCCACGTCGTGTACCCAGCCGGCGTGACCGGTCAGGATGGCACGGGCGGCCCCGCTGGCGACATCCCAGAGTCGCACCGTCTCGTCGCCCCCAGCGGAGGCGAGCTGGAGTCCGTCCGGCGAGAATGCCACGGCGGTCACGCCGATATGGCTGCTTGGTGTGGCTTGTATGGTGCCACTCTTCACTTCCCAGATTCGCACCAGGCCATCGTTCCCGGCCGAGGCAAGCAGGGCGCCGTCTGGAGAGAAGGCGAGGTTTGTCAGCATACCGGTGTGGCCAGTGAAGATGCTTTGCAGATCACCGGTGAGGACATCCCAGATTCGGACTGGTTCATCGCTGCGGACAGAGGCGAGTAGGGCGCCATCAGGGGAGAACGCGATCCCGCTGACCCTGCCGGCGTGGCCACGCAGTGCGGTAAGCTTTGTCCCGGTATCCACCTCCCAGATTTGCACCGTTTGGTCGCTGCTACCGGCGGAGGCGAGCAGCCTGCCGTCCGGGGAGAATGCGACCTCGTGTATTCCGTCGGCCTGGATGGCCGCCATCGTGTGCGTCAGCGCGGTGGTGAAATCCCAGATTCGTACTGTTCCGTCGTTGCTCACGGAGGCGAGCATGATATCCGTTGGAGCCGGATCAGAAAGCGATGTTTTTGGAGGTTTCGGGGCGAATACAACATCGTACACCCAGTCGGTGTGACCGGTCAGCGTGGTGCGGATAGTCCCACGGGCGACGTCCCAGATCTTTACCGCTCCGTCCCCACCGGCGGAGGCGAGGAAAACACCATCGGGAGAGAACGCCACGCCATACACCCAGTCGGAGTGGCCGACCAACGTGATGCGCGGCGTTCCGGTCTCAACATCCCAGACGCGCACCGTGTCATCGTTCCCGGCGGAGGCGAGCAGGGCTCCGTCTGGGGAGAACGCCACCCCGTTCACCGTGCCGGTGTGGTCGGTCAGCATGGTGCGGGCGGTTCCGTGGGCGACGTCCCAGATCCACACCGTTCCGTCGTCGCAGGCGGAGGCGAGCAGGGTGCCGTCTGCGGAAAACACCATGCCGCACACGGCGCTGTTATGATTGAACGGTGTGGCGTGTGGCGCTGCCGCGTTTACCTTCCAAATTCTGACGGTCCTGTCGTTCCCGGCGGAGGCGAGCAGGGCTCCGTCTGGGGAGAACGCCACGTCGTTTACCCAGCCGGTGTGGTCGGTCAGCGTGGTGCGGGTGGTTTCGTCGGCGACGTCCCAGATCCGTACCGTCCCGTCCCCGCTGGTGGCAAGCACGGCTCCGTCCGGGGAGAACGACACCCCGCTCACTGCGCCGGTGCGGCTGGTGAAAGTCGCCCTCAGGTCGCGGGTGGCGACGTCCCGGATCTGCACTGTCCCGTCGTCGCCGGCGGAGGCGAGCAGGGTTCCGTCCGGGGAATACGCGGCCCCGTTCACACCACCGTTGTGGGTGGCAAAAGTGCACCGTTGGCGAGGGTCGGCCCGGTCGGGTAGCGGCCATGCTGGGTCGAGACGGGGGGTCGGCAGACAGGTCCGATATTGGTCGGTGAGTGTTTCCAGACCCGCGACATTGTCGAGCCGGCTTGCCAAGGTCGCGCCGAGGGCCGGTGATCGGTTGATCGGAGCAAGGAGGTGCGCGGACTGCCTGAGTGCGTGACCGAGCCGTGCCGCCGTAGATTTCCCATCCACGGCCAGACGTCTGCTGACCAAGGCGCAGTCCGCCTCGACCGGGAGGGTTGATTCCAACACTCTGATCTTCTTTTCGACCCAACGTAGATCACATACCAGGGTTGCCGCTTGGTCATCCAGTCCGGCCTCGGCCAGGTGGAATACGAGCTGACGCCACAGATAGCCCGCATCGTCTGGCAGGGTCCACCATGTCGGCAGCCCGTTGGTCTCGGTATGCATGCCGAATTGTTGACGGGCAGCGTCGATGAACGCGTTGTGGGTGGCGACTTGCGCGGTTGTGCCGGAACGGTGCCGCAGGTAGGATCGGATGACGTCGTGTAGTCGCAGCAATGGATGCTGATCGTCCCACACTCCGGACGCAAGCCTGAGCCGAAGCAGCTTGTCTCGTAGCGCGTGCACCTTGGAAAGGTTGAACTCGCCCCGGGTTTCCCACAGCATACTGAGCATGTTGATGTTGACATCGTCGGGAAAGATTGCCAAATCGACGTAGCGGTCCCGCTCGTCTTCGGTAAGTAGATCGAGGCTGGCGGTCATCGTCGCAGCAACTGCGGCGGACCGGCTCTCGGCGTCGTTGATGTCAACGGCGGTGGGACCGTTGGCCTCCAGACGGCTGATCAGCCAGGTGGCGGCTTGCGCCGGCCCGGCTCCTTCTTCGCGCACGTACTCGACAAGGGCACGGTTTACCAGACTCAGTAGCACAGGCCAGCAACCAGTTAGACTCAACAATTGAGCAATTTTGGCATCTGGAAGGTCGTCGACGTTTGCAATCAGTATCTCGGTGGCCTGATCGCGGCTCATCTGATCAACCAGTAGCGGGGTGCATTCGCGAGGCACTACTCCCCGGTTCCGGGTTGTGACCAGCCGGTGGCATTGCTGTCCCCCGCGCAGGAACGGGTCAAGTTGTGTCCGGGTCCACACGTCATCGACGATCAGTAGGGTCGCTTCGCGGGTGTCCAGGAGCTCACCGAGCCGGATGCCGGCCACGACGGGATCTGAGGTTGTCGGCCGTCGGAGGGAGAGTACCTCGCAGAGCTGGTTGACTCGCTCTGCCAAGTCGGGACCAGCCGTGTTCTCGCCAACGGCTGTCCATAACACACCGCCAGGGAAACGCTGGCGCACCTGAGGTAGCGAGCATACCATCTGCACCAGGGTGGTTTTACCGAATCCACCCGTTCCCTCGACCGCGCTTGTCATTCCTAAAAGATCTTCATCGGGGACGGTCAGGACCTCTAGAAGACGATCAGCGTGGTCTGGTCGTGAAATCGCCGGAACGAGCAAGGGCGGCACCATAAACGGCCGATTTTTCCGACTTTCTGTATGGATCACGTCCGAAACCAGTGGCGATGTCTCCGGCGTATTTTTGTTCGCGGTGACCGGCAGGGCATAACGTTCGTTGAGCTCGCGAAATGTCGGATTGTCGGAGAACCGCTTCAGTGCCTTGGCTAACAGCATGCCATACGGGTTCGTTATCACGCCTCTGTCGAACTCGGTAAAGACGGCATGCCACCAGGTTTCAGGTGTAGAATTTCCCATATTTGGCTGCCGATATCGAGGAAGGCCAATCTTTCTCAGAATGAGGTTAGCATCCGGCTCCGTTGGGAAAGCTTCTGCTACGGCGATCAATAACGCGTCAAGGTCCTTCCGGGCTATCGGGATCTCGTCTGCTGATATTTTTCGTCCGTCGCCTGATGCTCCATCCAGGCCGGGTCCTTGACGATATGGCGCGGAGATGTCCGAGCTGCTATCTCTCCCGGCCATGTCGGTCACTCCTCCAGCATGCCATCGTCATCCGATGTGCCAGATCCCGACCGGTCTGCGATGCCGGCCATGCCCACTACATGTCCGTACTTGTACTAAATATCACTATCAGTTACAAAGGCGACACTTTTGGCCTGGGATCGGATCCGTGTTCCACTGACCCACAGCCAGTCCCAGGTAGGTCTGATCCTTCGAGCAAGGAACTACAGGTTCAGGTCAATGGAGGGATGGGCTGCCGTGGGGCGGTCGGTGGTGACCGAGATCTGTGGTGTCGGGCGGTCGATTCCGCTGCTGTGGATGGCAGCCGGGGGCACGGTCGGCTGGTGCGCGGTGTGGAGTTCGTGGGAGGCGTGGGTAGCGACGAGGGCGGCGAGGGTGATGGGCGGCTCGTCGCCGTGCAGGTGAATGTCCGGATATCGCCGGAGAACGGCTTTCAGGGTGTCCTCGCGTTGGACGAGGGCGGCGGTGAGCAGGTCATTGCTGATGTCGAGGGTGCCGTGGTGGGGGTCGTGGATGCGCAGGGCGTCGGTGCGGGCCTCGACGCGGGTGGCTGTTGACGGCTGCGCGGTGGGGTCCGTGCGTAACGGTGGCGTGGTGGGACGGGTAGGGGCCGGATCGGTTGCCGGTGATCGCGTCGGGGCGGGAGCGGGGGCGGGAGCGAGAGCGGGAACCGGCGCGGTGTGCTGGGCGAGGTATGCGGCCTGGTGGGGTAGCGGCTGCGGGCCGGTCAGGGTGCGGAAGATCGCGACGACGTCGCGGGAGGCCTGTTGGGCCGTCTTGTAGGTCCGGCGCAGCGCGCGGGCGTGGGCATCGGGGACGGGCCGGTAGCTGCCCGCGGGGGTGCGCTGTGTGAGCGTTCCCGTTCTGATCATCTGACTGGTGGTGGCGATGCCGGTGCTGGCGAGGTCGGGCAGGATCAGGATGGCGCGGCGGATCGCGGTGAACGCGGTGGGGAGCTGGCGGACGTCGCCGCGGGCCGCGGTACTGGTGGTGTGGTCGATCAGCCGGGCGACGTCGGCGGTGAGGTGACGGCCGGTCTGGCCGTGTGTTCCCAGCGACTGGAGGTCGCGCAGTGACCGGGAGATCTCCTGCCAGGCGGTGATGGTCTGCCCGGCCTGGTCGGCGGCGTCGTGGTAGCGCATTTTCTCGACGGTTCGACCGAAGGTGGCCCGCTGGGCGGCGAGGGTCTGGGCCCGGCCTGCGATCAGCACAGCGAGGTCGGCGAACGCGATCAGTGTGTGGTGGTTGGGGGTGGCGCCGGGCTGGCTGAGGTGGTGCGCGAGGAGGCGGAGATGGTCGAGTTGGCGGTCGAGGGGATGGGCGCCGTAGTCGCCGAGGAGGGGGCGGATGTCGTCGAGGGCGCTGTCGGTCCCGTGCGGGGAGGAGCGTTCGTGGATTTGGCTGGCGGGCACGGCGAGTTCGGCAAGGTGACGGAGGGTGCGTGCCGCGGGCGACAGGTCCGTGGTGGTGTCCCGCGGTGCGGCTCTGAAAGGGCGCGGGTTGGCCGGGGTGTGGGCGGCGAGTTCGCGGGCGCTGATCGCCGCGGTCAGGGT
This sequence comes from Protofrankia sp. Cr1, assembly GCF_963555865.1. Classification (NCBI taxonomy): domain Bacteria; kingdom Bacillati; phylum Actinomycetota; class Actinomycetes; order Frankiales; family Frankiaceae; genus Protofrankia; species Protofrankia sp. Cr1. The sequence goes on along the minus strand of NZ_CAUVXO010000246.1, from coordinate 295 downwards.
GATGTCGGCGAGGCGGGCGGTGGCGGCGTCGACGGCGGTCGGGCTGGCCAGGAGCCAGGCGTCGGGGCCGCGGTGCTCACCGGCGGGTCCGAGCTGGGCGGTGAGAAGATCGTGGGCGACCGCGAGGGTGTCGGCGGCCTGCTGCCAGCGGTCGGCGGGGACGGGTGACGGGTCGGGCAGGGTCTGCTGGGCGGCGGTGGCGGCAACGTTGAGCTCGTGGGCCAGCCGTCCGGGTGGGCTGTCGTCGTCGAAGGGGCGGGCGAGGAATCGGGCGTGGCGGGCGGCGACGGTGACC
>NZ_CAUVXO010000245.1:4424-8632 GCF_963555865.1 Protofrankia sp. Cr1 | reverse complement strand
GCCGCGGATAGACGGCAGCCTGGTCGGTGGTCACTTCACCGGGTCGCGGCGAGATCGCGGTGTTCGGAGGCGAAAACGATCCGGGGTCAACTGTTTCATACCATTTCGTCACGTGATGACCATTTATTACCCATCAAACACAGTCAATCATGCCGCTAATATTATTGGCCGATGTGGCGGAACGACTGAAAACCAGGCAGCCACACTACTAAAATTATCACTCTCAGTGGCTCTGCGGGGGGATGCCATGCCTGAATTCCTGGATAGCTGGCTGTTCACGGCCGTGTCAGATTTCGGCCGGTCATGCAAGACTAAACTGGCTGGGGCCGGCGGCGCCGAGGCCGCGATACGAAGCCCGTTAGAAGGTCTGCTGAAGGCTGTCGGTGACCACCATTCCATACCCGAGGTGACCTGGCACGACGAGGTCCGCGTTCCCGAGCTCGGGGTGCGCCCCGACTATGCGGTCCAAGTCAACGGCCTGGTGAACGGCTACATCGAGATCAAGAGGCCGGGCCTGTCCGTCGATCCCGATGGTTTCACCGGCCGCAACAAGATCCAGTGGGAACGGCTGCGGGACCTGCCCAACCTCCTCTACACGAATGGAACCGAGTGGCGGCTCTTTCGTGATGGGGTCCAACTAGGCCAGACCGTCTGGTTCGTCGGCACCCTCAAGGCGAGCGGAGAGCGCCTCAGGCCCGCTGAGGCGGCAGCTTTCGACGCACTGCTGAAAACCTTTCTGCTCTGGACCCCTCCGCCGATCCGTAACGTCGCCAGACTCGTGCAGCACATCGCCCCATTGTGCCGCCTGCTGCGCGCCGCCGTATTGGAACAACTCTCGGCTGAGGCTAAATCAGACGCACCCGAGGATGACACGCGGGCACGTCCGTTCACCGGTCTGCGCAGCGACTGGCGAAAGCTTCTGTTCCCCGAAGCTGACAACGCGACCTTCGCCGACGGCTACGCCCAGACCGTGACCTTCGCGCTGCTACTGGCCTGCACAGAGGACATCCCCCTCACGGAGGGTGGGCTCCACGAGGTCGGCCGCCGCCTGAACGCGGACCATGCGCTGATGGGCAGCGCGCTCCAACTACTCACCGACAACATCAACAAACGTTTCTCGGTCACTCTGAAACTGTTGACCCACACCGTCGCCTGCGTGGACTGGCCAGCCATCCGCGCCGGCAACCAGGATGCCTACCTGCATCTCTACGAGAATTTTCTCACCAGATACGATCCCGCGCTGCGACAGAAGAGTGGGTCGTACTACACGCCGCGCGAGATAGTCGAGGAGATGGTTCGCCTCGCCGAGGACGTGTTGCGCACCCGGCTCGGCAAGGAACACGGTTACGCCGAGCACGACGTCCGGATCGTTGACCCTGCCATGGGAACGGGGACCTTCCTCCACACCATCATCGAGAGAGTCGCCAAGCATGCTGTCGAAAGAAGCGGTGACGGCATGGCGAGCGATGCCGTCGCTCAGCTCGTGGAACGCCTTTACGGGTTCGAGCTGCAGATGAACCCATACGCCGTCGCCGAACTACGCGCCTCGGATCTGCTACGGGCAAAGGAGGTTCCACTGCCCGCGGGCGGACTCAACCTTTTCCTCACCGACACGTTGGAGACTCCCTTTGTCGATGAGCAGGAGCCGCTTTTCGCCTACGGAGCGCTCTCCACCTCCAGACGACGGGCCAACCAGATCAAGGGTGAAGTCCCCGTCACAGTGGTGATCGGAAACCCGCCCTATGACGATAAGGCGCAGGGGCGTGGCGGGTGGGTGGAGAAGCCCTCCAAGGGGCAGGAGAAGCCCTTGCTCGACGCCTTCCGCTACCCGGGCAACGGCCGCTACGAGCATGTGCTCAAGAACATGTACGTGTACTTCTGGCGCTGGGCCACGTGGAAGGTTTTCGACGCCCATGAGGCCGGCGGGCCCGGAGTGGTCTGCTTCATCACCCCGTCGGGCTTCGCCACCGGCCCCGGCGGACGTGGCCTTCGTGACTACCTTCGACGTACCTGTGACGAGGGATGGGTCATCAATCTGTCCCCCGAGGGGCAGCGTGCGGACGTGGCCACCCGCGCCTTCCCGGCGGTGGCCCAGCCGTTGGGTATCTACATCTTCCTACGCAGAGTCCGCGATGCGGACCACAGCCACCCTGCCCGCATCCACTACCGCTCGATCGCGGGCAGACGCGTGGACAAGTTCCGACAGTTAGCGCAGATTGCCATTGACGACGATGGGTGGAGGGAGACGCACACCACATGGGAACGCCCGTTCACACCGACCACGCAGTCAGGATGGGAGGACTTTCCCGCGCTCGATGACTTGTTCCCCTGGGGCAGTCCAGGTATCAAAACGAACCGCTCCTGGGTGAGTGCGCCCTCCACCGAAACCCTGCGGCGCCGCTGGGCACGGCTGATCCGTGAGGACGATCCGACTGAGAAGGCCCGACTCTTCAAGGTGACCAGGGACCGCACGCTGCACCGGATGATGCCGCCACTCCCCGGCCGCCCGGCCCGTCGGCTTCCGATCGGGCAGGAAACCTCCCTGACCCCTCAGCTGGTCCGCGTCGGACTTCGCAGCTTCGATCGGCAGTGGCTGATCGACGACAACCGCGTGCTTGACTTTCCACGCCCCGACCTATGGTCGGCATCCCGTGACGGCCAGATCTTCCTCAACCAGCAGTCCTCACACGAGATCGAATCCGGGCCCGCGGTGGTGGTGACGGCGTTGATTCCGGACACTCACCACTTTAACGGTCGCGGCGGCAGAATCATGCCGATTCTGCATCCCGACGGGACTGCCAATGTCCCCAGCGGTCTACTCCAATACCTCGCCGACGCCCTCCGCGTGGCGAAGGTCACCGTGCTGGATTTGGCCGCCTACGTCGTGGCTGTGGCGGGGCACAGCACCTTCACCGAGCAGTTCGCCGAGGAACTGCTGACCCCAGGCGTGCGTGTGCCGCTCACCCGGAACCCAGAGAGCTGGCGGAAGGCGGTGGGGATCGGCACCGAGGTGCTCTGGACCTCGACCTATGGTGAACGCTGTGCAGATCAGGCTGACGGTCGTCCGGCCTGCGACGTCAGATTCGCACGGACGGATACGCGGCAGATCCGGTACCTGACCAACATCGGTACGACGGTTCCCGGCAGCCTGCGCCACGAGGCCGAGACGAACACGCTGTACGTCGGCGAGGGCGCTTTCAACCCGGTTCCCCAAGACGTGTTCACCTTTGATGTCGGCGGAAGGCAGGTGATATGTAAATGGTTCGGCTACCGTAAGGCAAACCCCACCAGCAAGAAGACCAGCCCCCTCGATGACATACACGTCGACACCTGGCCCCGTGAATGGACGAACGAACTCATTGAGCTGCTGTCGGTCCTACGCCGCCTGGTGGACCTTGTACCCGTTCAGCGAGACCTCCTCGCCGAAGTCCTTGCCGGTCCGATGGTGACGCAGATAGATCTCGCAGGAGCAGGGATACTCCCTGTGTCGGCCGACGCACGCAGACCACGACGCCGAATCACGGAAGGGCTGTTCGCGGATGGCGACACCCCGTCCTGAGCGTGTCGGAACGGGCTTAGGAGAGGAGATTAACAGCTTCGTCCAGTGAGATCGCGCCCTGCGCGAGTTGACGCAGGGCGTGCGGCGCAAGACGGGCTGCTCGCTCGGATTCGGCGGCAGCCTCCAGAGCATCGGCGAACAGTACTACCGTTACAAGCCGGCCCTGCGCGGCTTCCTGCTCGGCCCGGTAGAAAATCGCCGCTCCGAGCGTGGTTGCTGACAGAACTCCGCCAGCATCGGAGATCAACTTCATCCAGAGCATGACGGGTACGTCTGTCGCCAACTGTCGCGGAGAAAAACCACGGGCCACGACCGCCTCCGGCTCATCATCCGGCAGCGGCAGATCACCGAGCATAAGTTCGGCCAGTATTCGGTGCTGCGCGTCGGTCAGTTCGATGTGTGGGATAGACATAACTCCATGCCTAGCACACGACATCTGATGGCCGGCGTGCAGGTCCAACGAGGCCGCAACCAATATCAAATCGCTTAGTCATCGACACCATTAACGGCAACGTCATTTACCACGTCGCCGAGGCGACGGAGACCCCGTGACCAGAGTGGCGGATATGCCGTGCTCGCCGACCGACCCGAGCCGGTCGATCTGCTTGTTGAGGTTGCGGACCTGGACCGAGTCGGCGCCGAAGGCGTC
>NZ_CAUVXO010000245.1:2406-3908 GCF_963555865.1 Protofrankia sp. Cr1 | reverse complement strand
GCCAGCAGCGGTCGGACCGCCTCGAACGCTGTCAGTGCCTCGTCGGGATGTCCGGCGGCCGCGAGCAGCTGGGCGATGACGAAGCGGGATTCGAGAATTTTGGCCCCTTCGTCCTCACCTGCGCAGCTGTCGGCGTTCTGCACGTAGAACCGGAGCTGAGGCAGCGCCTTGTCCGGTTTGCCGATCTCTGCGTAGGCGTGGCCGGCATGGTAGGAGCAGTCGAGGACGTAGGCGTCGGTCGGCGGCAGATGCCTGCGGTAGTCGTGTCCGACGCCGTCGAAGAGTGCGGCGGCACGCGTGTACTCCCCGGCGTAGAACAGCGCGGCGGCCAGGAAGTGCCGCAGCTGAAGCGCGAGGAACGGGTCGTGACGGGTGCGCTCGACGCCGTCCTCGAGGAGGCTGATCGCTTCGGCCGGTCGGTCGTTGTCCAGCAGCGCCCGGACGTTGGCCTTCAGCAGGTCGACGTCGTCCTCGGTGAGCGTGGCGCGGCCGTCTGCCGGTTCGCGGCGTCTGGGCGGGGCCAGCAGCGGTCGGCGAAACGGGCGGGTCGGGTCGCGGATCCCCTCGGTGCTCTCGGTGCCCTCTCGGTGCCCGAGGATTCATCCGGCGTGGACGTGAACGGCACGAGCGCCTCGTAGACGGCTTCGGCGGTAGGCCGCGCCGCCGGCTCCTTCGCCAGCATCGAGGCCACGAGCGCGTCGACATCCCATGGAATGCCGGCCCGCCGGGCCCGCACCGACGGCGCGCTCGATTGCAGGTGGTGGGCGCGCAGCGGCATGTCGGTTGTCGGGTGGAACGGCGCGTCGCCGGTGAGCAGCTCGCACAGCAGGGCGCCGAGCGAGTAGATGTCGGAGGCGGAGGTCACCACATGGCCAAGGCACTGCTCCGGCGACATGTATGCCGGTGTGCCCACGGTCCGGTCGATCTGGGTCAGCCGCGGCAGCGCTCCTGAGCCGCGCAGGATCGCGATGCCGAAGTCGAGCACCTTCACCAGGCCACCGTCGACGATCATCACGTTGGCCGGTTTGATGTCACGGTGGACGATGTCGACCCGGTGGACGTCGGTGAGCACCGCCGCGATCTGCGCGGCGACGGCTGCCGCCCACGCCACGCTCGGTGGCGCGGAGCCGTAGTCGGTGCGGTCGAGCGTCGCCTCCAGCGTCGAGCCGGCCAGTAGCTGCATGACGAGCCATAACCGGGTGCTGCCGTCGGGGGCGGTCTCGACGCCGGTGTCATAGACGGCAGGCGTGCCGGGATGCTCCAGCTGGGCGGTGGTGCGGATCTCGCGCAGGAACCGCTTGCGATCCCGCTCCAGCATGTCGAGGATTTCGGCTGCCTCCGGGCTGTCCGGCACAGCCGGTACCGGCCCCGCTGGGGACGGCGGGCGCAACATTTTGATCGCCACGCTGCGGTCCAGGCGCTCGTCGTAGCCGTGGAAGACCTCGCTCATGCCGCCTCGGCCGAGCGACCCGTCCACCCGGTAGCGCCCGGCTATCAGCCGC
>NZ_CAUVXO010000245.1:929-2022 GCF_963555865.1 Protofrankia sp. Cr1 | reverse complement strand
GTCCGCCGGTTTCCCGGAGCATCTCGGCACGCAGCCGGGCCAGCGCTTCATCTCGCGCCGGTTCGGTGATGATCCGGTAGGCGCGTTTGCGTGCCGCTTCCTTGATGGCCTTCTGAAACTCGTTGTTGTCGAAGTACAGCTTCATGAAGTCGGTGTTGCGTTCGGCGTTCTCGGCGACGATGTCGTCGAGCCGGTCGTCGGCGACCTGCCCGAACCGGGCTTCGTCGTTCATGAGGGCGATCTGCTGCATCGAGGTGTCCTCGACCAGGCTGACGACCTGCTGGTAGACGAGGATCTGATCGGAGGTACCCAGGTCCAGTCCGAAGCGGTCGTTGAGTTCCTCGATGACCTCGGCCAGCGGCTTCACCTCCGGTTCCCGGTAACCGCCGCCGTCGGCGGCGTGGCCGCGCACATCGCGGTCACCGACGGCGGACAACGACACATTGTGCCGCCCGGTGAACTCCAGCCGGAAGTGGCTGAGGTCGGCATCCCCGATGTCGACCGACGTCTGTGGTCTCCCGGGCAGCCGGAGCAGCAGGATCCGGCCGTATTGGTAGAGCCGCTCCAGGTCCCGGTCACCCCAGTCGACGATCTGCGCGATGAGGCTGTAGGCGCGCACATAGCCTTGTAGCGCGCCCCGGAAGCCCTCCCGTTCGTCGTCGCTGTCGAGGGCGTCGAAGCGGTCGAGCGCCGGTTTGAGGTACTCGTGCAGTTCGGCGTGGAGCTTGCGTTCGGCCGCGTCGGGCATCCGGCCAGGCCCGGCCGCGGCCAGTACCCGGATGAACGCCTCCATCTCGGAGGCGACCAGCAGCTCGTAGTGCATCACCTCGCGCTCGCGGGTGTAGAGCAGGTTCGGGTCGCTCGGCTCGGTGATCGTCGTTTCGAACCAGTCCTCGAACGCGGTCTGGATGTCTTCGGCCTGGTTGACGAAGTCGAGGATGTGGACGTCGTCCTGCGATTTCAGCGGGTGGATCCGGTTGAGCCGCGAGAGGGTCTGCACGGCTGTGACTCCGGTCAGCGGCTTGTCGACGTACATCGCGCACAGCAGCGGCTGGTCGAATCCGGTCTGGTACTTCTCCGCGACGACCAGCAG
>NZ_CAUVXO010000245.1:0-517 GCF_963555865.1 Protofrankia sp. Cr1 | reverse complement strand
CCGGTACTCGTCCTGATTACGCGCGGTCGCCTGCGGGTCGTCGGCCTTGGTGTAGGTGAACCGGTCCGGTAGCTGGCTTTCCGGAAAGCCGTTGAGCTGCGCTTCGGTGAACTCCAACCCGGCGGCGTTGCTCAGCTGCCCGGAGAACGCGACCAGCGTGCCGGCGTCGGTGAACCCGGACAGCCCGACGTAGCTGCGGACCGCCTGGTACAGGTCGAGTGCGTGCTGCCGGCTGCTCGTGACGACCATCGTCTTGGCCCGGCCGCCGAGCCGCCCGGCGATGTTCTCCCGGAAATCGTCGACGATCAGTTTCGCCTTCTGGGCCAGCGATGTCGGATGCAGCTCCGCGTACCGGACCAGTTTCGCCTTCGCCTTGCCCGCGTCGACGTCCGGGTTGGAGATGGGCGACTCGACCTGCTCGACCGCGGCGTTGCGCAACCGCCACTTGGTCTCGTAGGTGATGTAGTTCGCCAGCACGTCGAGGATGTAGCCCTCGTCGACGGCTTGGCGCATCGAG
>NZ_CAUVXO010000244.1:7097-8371 GCF_963555865.1 Protofrankia sp. Cr1 | reverse complement strand
CCCGTAGGGGCCCAGCCGCGACGGGTCCCCGATGTCGGTCCGGTAGTGCGCGCCAGCCAGGGAGATTCGGCTGACGGCCTCGTAGGCTGATCCTCTCGCGGCTTCCAGATGCGGGCCGATGGCGGTGACGCACAGCACGCGACCCCCGGACGACACGATCCTGCCATCGGCGTCCCGGCGGGTTCCGGCATGCAGGATGTCCACCCCGGTGAGGGCTCCGGCGGCGTCGAGGCCGATGATCGGATCGCCGAGCCGCGGCGCCTGCGGATAACCGGCTGCCGCGACGACGACCGTGACGGCGGCGCCGGACCGCCACACCGGCGTCCGGTAGCCGGACAGGACATCGGTCAGCGGGGTGGCCAGCAGAGCCAGGATCGCCTGTACCTCGGGGTCGCCGAACCGGACGTTGAACTCGACGACCCGCACACCGCGGGAGGTCAGTGCAAGGCCGGCGTACAGCAGGCCGCAGAAGGGGGTGCCGCGGCGTGCCATCTCGTCCACGGTGGGCTGGATCACAGTCCGAACGACCTGGGCAGACAACCCGCGCGGCGCCCACGGCAGTGGGGTGTACGCGCCCATCCCGCCGGTGTTCGGCCCGGTATCGCCGTCCCCGACCCGCTTGTGGTCCTGAGCGGGTAGCAGGGGGATGACGGTCCCGGCTTCGGTCACGATCGCGAACAGCGAGACCTCGGGCCCGTCCAGATACTCCTCGATCACGACTCGGTCCTCGGGGTTGCGCAGGCATGCGCGTACCGCCTCGACCGCGCTGCGCCGGTCGGTCGTGACGGTCACTCCCTTGCCGCCGGCGAGACCGTCGTACTTGACGACGTAGGGCGGACCGAACTCGTCGAGGTCGGCGAGGGCCGGTTCGATCTCGGTGTGATCACGCGACGCCGCGGTGGGGACGCCGGCGGCGTGCATCACGTTCTTGGCGAAGGCCTTGCTGCCCTCCAGCCGCGCGGCCGCGGCGGTCGGCCCGAAGCAGCGCAGGCCTCGGACCCGCAGTTCGTCGGCGGCGCCGGCAACCAGGGGTACCTCCGGCCCGATGATGGTCAGATCCGCCTGGACGGCCTCGGCCAGGTCGGCCACGGCGTCGGGGTCGGCGACATCGAGTGGACGCGGCTGCGCCAGCTGCGCGGTGCCGGCGTTACCGGGGGCGCACACCAGCGCGCCTACCGCCGGGTCGCGCGACAGGGCCCGGCACAACGCGTGCTCCCGGCCTCCCGAGCCGACGACGAGGACCTTCACCTCGCCACCCGCCACCGCCCGGTCGG
>NZ_CAUVXO010000244.1:3901-6952 GCF_963555865.1 Protofrankia sp. Cr1 | reverse complement strand
AGGCTGATGCCGGCATTCCACAGCAGGTGCGCCATGGCGTAGACGAGCTGATGCGCACACCGTCGGGCGTCGACTTCCGCCATGGACCCGATAACGGTGTGGACGTCGACCGGCCAGACCCGGACGTCGCGGCCGAGGACGGCCTGCGGCCCGGGGTCCTCGCGGCTTTCGAAGGTCTGTCCGGAGGCGTCCACGAACAGGTGCAGGGAGCGGCCGGTGTACGGGAAACTCTGGTTGCGCCAGTAGAGCACCGGCCAGGCTCGTGGCGGGGTGCGCCGGCCACGTCGAGGCGTCGCGGCCTCGGCGGGTTGATCCGGGGGTTGATCCGGTTGCCGGTCTGCGACCACCCGGATCGTCAAGGTCGGGGTGAGGCCCTCGGCCGCGCAGATGGCGAGAAACTCGGCGATCTGCGCGACCGCATAGGTGGCGATGGCGTCCGCGCGCTCCTTGCGCTGTTCTTCGACCTCGTTGGCGCTGCGGACCGCGTGGCTGCCTCGCCTGAGCACCTCGGGCAGGGTGGCGGGAAGCAGGTCACCGATGGGTGAGAAGCCGACGGGCCAGGCATGTACACCGACGACCTGACTCGTGACCTGTGACTGGCGAATGATGTTGGTACGCAACGCCGGTGTCCAGTGAACCGTGAGGGGACCGACCCGGCTGTCGGGTCTGCGATCAGCTGGTGGAGTCGCGACGGGCGGGGTGTCCTCCGGTGGGCCGCCGCCGGGATGCGCCACCGCCGGCAGGGGGGCGTCAGGCAGGTTCAGTGTGGTCAGACCTCTCCCTGGCTGGTCTCCGACCGGCGTCGGCGGCACGACCGGCTGTGCTGATGTGGGTCGGTCGGACGGATGTGGCGGCGGGGCCGACGGCGACGCGATGATCTTCTCTTCATGCCGCCGGTGGCTGGCGGAAGCGCTCTCCGATGCCAGGTCGTCCGCCGTGCCGGTGCTCTGGCCGGAGCCTTCGGCACGCACGGACCGGGCGGTGACAGCGGCCACCGTGACACCCCCGTCCCGATTGACTAATCCTGTTACCGGAACAGCCTCCACAGTAACTCTTGGTAATGCAAGTAGGATCTTTATTTAGACGATCAATCGTGTCGCGACGGTGGACCGACGGCCACTCGTCGCGATCATCCAGGGTCCGTCAGGGGTTTCCAGGCCCGCCGGGCACGGGAAATGATCGTGATCGTCATAGTGGTCGACGGGGGCGCTCGGCAGCGTCCGCACGTATCGGGTAGTTATGATCTTTAGCCCGTCGACCTGGATCGATATCACGCAGTGCCGCCCGTGCGCCCGCTCCGACCGGTGGGCCAGGTAATCTCGCCCGGTGCCTGCGCTCGTGCTGATCGGTGCCCAGTGGGGCGATGAAGGCAAGGGAAAGGCGACCGACCTGCTTGGCGGGGCGGTCGACTTCGTGGTTCGTTACCAGGGCGGTAACAATGCCGGACATACGGTCGTCATCGGTGAGGAAAGTTACGCTCTGCATCTGATCCCAAGTGGCGTGCTACGTGCCGACTGCGTGCCCGTGATCGGCAACGGCGTGGTGATCGATCCGGGGGTTCTTCTCGGCGAGATGGATGGGCTGATCGCCCGTGGCATCGACGTGTCCCGTTTGTTGATCAGCGCGAATGCTCATCTGATCATGCCTCATCATCGCGCGCTCGATAAGGTGACGGAGCGTTACCTTGGCAAGGCTCGGATCGGGACGACCGGCCGCGGGATAGGTCCGACCTATGGTGACAAGATTGCCCGGACGGGGATCCGCGTTCAGGACCTCCTCGACCCCGGGATCTTCCGGGCCAAGCTGGAGCTGGCGCTGCGGGACAAGAACCAGATCCTGACCAAGATCTATAATCGACGGGCCCTTGACACGGACGCGATCGTCGAGGAGTACGCCGGATACGCGCGCCTGCTCGGACCGCACATCGCCGATACCGGGCTTGTCCTGGACCAGGCGTTACGGGCCGGCAAGGTCGTCCTGCTGGAGGGTTCGCAGGGCACCCTGCTCGATGTCGACCATGGGACCTATCCGTTCGTCACCTCGTCGAACCCGACGGCGGGCGGGGCCGCGACCGGCTCGGGTATCGGCCCGACCCGGATCACGCGGGTGATCGGTATCTGCAAGGCGTATACGACCCGCGTCGGCTCCGGCCCGTTTCCGACCGAACTCACCGACAAGGTCGGCGACGAGCTGCGTGCCGTCGGTGGCGAGTTCGGTGTGACCACCGGTCGAGCCCGGCGCACGGGCTGGTTCGATGCGGTCATCGCCCGCTACGCCGTGCGCGTGAACGGGTTGACTGATGTTTTTCTTACCAAACTAGATGTATTGTCCGGATTTGACCGTGTTCCGATATGTGTCGGATATGACGTGCACGGTGTCCGCCACGACGACATGCCCATGACCCAGACCGAGTTCCATCACGCCAGGCCGATCTATGAGGAACTGCCGGGCTGGGGTGACGACATCTCGGGCGCCACGTCGTTCGATCAGCTCCCGCAGGCTGCTCGTGACTACGTGAAGGCTGTCGAGGAGTTGGCCGGGGCGCCGGTGTCGGCCGTCGGCGTCGGCCCCGGCCGGGATCAGACGATTACCATTCGTGATCTTCTCTGAGATCATCGTGATTGGGGTACCCGGTGATGCGGCGGACGAGGGGCGGCGCCCGTATGATGGTCGACATCCTGGGCCGCCTTCCCGCCAACTGGCTGTGGACATGGCATGCTCAGGTTCGACCCACCGCCGATCCGCAAGGTTCGGCCAGCTACCCAGGGTGATTTTGCCGGTGTGCAGGATGGCTCGAGCGCCAGGTACTGGTGCCGGTGTTGGAATGTTCTGTAATGCCTTTCGTCCGCATCGTGGAGGTACGCAATGAAGCGTTTCGCGCTGATCGCCCTGCTGGCCGCTATTGCCGGCGGCGGTTTCCTCATTCGCCGGCGGGGCAAGCAGGACGTCTGAGCCGCCGGTGGGCTGACGGGTGTGCGATCATGATGAGTCCCGCACGCCCGGTGGCCTGACCGACGCCGGGTGATCGCGCTCCACGGCCGGCACCGCGGT
>NZ_CAUVXO010000244.1:1221-3426 GCF_963555865.1 Protofrankia sp. Cr1 | reverse complement strand
CCAATGCACATGAAATGCACATACTGCTACCGCGGTATCGCGTCCCTATTGTCAGGTGAGTCTGGCTATACTCTGCTCCGTGCATCGGTATGACATGGACAGCGAGATTCTGGCCCAGGCTGTTGTCGACTATGCGCGGGAGCGCCTGCGTCTGCATCCGGTCCCGCTGGACGGGTCGCGCTCCCACGCGGACCTGGCCGCCACCGCGGGAGCGACGATTACCCCCGACGGTATGGGCGGCGTCGAGGTACTCGGTCTTTTCGACAAGGTCCTCTCCAGAGCCTGCATTTCTGTTGATCATCCACGTAATCTCTCGTTCATTCCGGCGGCTCCCACCAAGGCGGCAATACTGTTCGACCTCGTTGTCGGGGCGTCGTCGGTATATGCGGGCAGCTGGCTGGAGGGCGCCGGTGCGGTCTACGCGGAGAACCAGGCGTTGCGCTGGTTGTCCGATCTGGCCGGTTTCCCGTCCCGGGCGGGTGGTGTCTTCGTCCAGGGGGGGACGGTCGGCAACCTTTCCGCCCTGGTCGCAGCGAGGCACGCGGCGCAGCAGGCCAGGCGGCAGGCGGCGGGTTGCGGGGCCGAACCCACCACCTGGCGGGTCGTCTGCGGTTCCGAAGCGCACTCCTCGGTTGAGACCGCCGCCCGCATCATGGGCGTCGACGTTCTGGTCGTGGCGACGGACCAGGACGGACGGCTCACCGGTCCTGCGCTGGGCGCCGCGTTGGACGCCGCCGGCGTCGCCGTTGCCGACACGGTCTTCGCCGTCGTGGCAACAGCCGGTACCACGCAGTTCGGCATTGTCGATGATATTCGCGGCATTGTCGACGTGGCCCGTGAACGCGGTATCTGGGTACACGTCGACGGCGCCTACGGACTGGCCGCACTGGCTGCGGAATCAGTCCGTCACCTTTTTGCCGGTGTGGCGGATGCCGACTCCTTCATCGTTGATCCGCACAAATGGTTGTTCGCGCCGTTCGACGCCTGCGCGCTGATCTATCGGGAACCGGCGCTGGCCCGCGCGGCACATGCGCAGAAAGCGGGTTACCTCGAGGTGCTGGAGTCCACGGACGCCTGGAATCCAGCGGACTACGCGATCGGCCTGTCCCGGCGCGCGCGTGGTCTGCCCTTCTGGTTCTCCCTCGCCGTGCACGGGACCCGTGCCTACAGCGCCGCCGTGGAGAAGTCCCTGGCCACCGCCCGGTCCGCGGCCGACCAGATCCGGGCGCTGCCCTACGTCGAGCTTGTGCGCGAACCGCAGCTTTCCGTGGTTGTCCTGCGGCGCCTGAACTGGGCACCGCAGATGTACTACGAGTGGACGGAGAAGCTGCTGCAGTCGGGCTTCGCGTTCGTCACCCCGACCGTCCACGAGGGGGAGACGGTGACCCGGTTCGCGATCGTCAACCCGTGCACCGAACCCGCGGACATCGCCGCGATCCTGGCGACCATGGCCTAGCGGATGACGCACAGTACGCTGTCAGGTAGGAATCAGGCCTGCCGTCAGGTTCGCAGGAGGTGTGTCATGACCGCGGAGATGGTCGCCCCTGCGTGGATGCACGAGCAGATCACGGCGGAGCAGTACGACTCCTGGTCGCAGGAGCAGTGCGCGGGCATCGAGATCGTGGACGGGATGGTCGTCGTGAGCCCCAGCGCGTCCAAGCGGCACAACCGGCTGGCCCGGATCGTCGCGAACGCACTGGACGCGGCCGCCGGGGTGGACTGGAACGCCGACACGGACTTCGACGTCCGGCTGCAGGACGTGCCGCTCACCAATCGCCGTCCGGATGTCGTGGTGTATCGCGCGGACACGATTGATGTCACGCCCACCCGTCCCGAACACGTGCTGTTGGTCGTGGAGATCGTCTCGCCGGGTTCGGAGACCACCGACAGGATCGTGAAGGTGGACCAGTACGCCAAGGCCGGCATCGCCTTCTACTGGCGGATCGAGCAGGCCGCTACCGGTGTTCCGCTGGTCTACACCTATGTCCTCGACCCGGCGAGGCGGGTCTACCGGGACGGAGAGGTATTCACCGGCGTGGTCACGGTCTCGGCGCCCTTCGCAGCAGAGATCGACCTCCATCAGATCTGATACCCGTCCATCGCGAGCGTCCTGGCAGCGCTGAGACGAGAACTGAGGCGGAAGGCGACAATCAAACGCCGGGCTGGGTGATCGGCCCGGCGTTTTGTCTGGCTGTGGGCTGTGGG
>NZ_CAUVXO010000244.1:0-863 GCF_963555865.1 Protofrankia sp. Cr1 | reverse complement strand
CGGTGGAGGTGGGATTTGAACCCACGGAGGGGTTGCCCCCTCACACGCTTTCGAGGCGTGCGCCCTCGGCCACTAGGCGACTCCACCGTTCGCTAGCTTACTGGACGCAGCGGCCATCGTGGCGGGTACCCGTCGACGGGTACGGACCCGTCGGAGCTGCGCACCCCGGCCCCGCGACGCCGGGTCCCTATTGCCGGGCGTTCTTAACTGGGTGCTCTTAGCTGGGTGCTCTTAGCTGGGTGCTCGTCGCGGGATGCGGCGGGCGGCGAAGAAATCCGTGAGAAGGCGTGCGCATTCCTGTTCCCGCACTCCTGTGATCACCTCGGGACGGTGGTTGAGGCGCGGGTCGCGGACGGCGTCCCACAGCGACCCGACCGCACCTGCTTTCGGATCATGTGCCCCGTAGACCAACCGATCGACCCGGGCGAGGACGAGGGCGCCCGCGCACATCGTGCACGGTTCCAGGGTGACGACCAGCGTCGCACCGGACAGCCGCCACGAGCCGGTGGCTGCCGCCGCGGCACGTAGCGCGACCACCTCTGCGTGAGCGGTAGGGTCCTGGTCGGCCTCGCGGGCGTTACGGCCCCGGCCGATGATCTTTCCGTCCGGGCCGGCCACCACGGCACCCACCGGAACGTCCCCGGTGGCCGACGCCTGCTCGGCCTCCGCCAGCGCGGCACCCATCAGGGCGGCGAACCGGGCCGCGTCGCCGGGTATGCCCGTCACGTCAGCTCCCGATCTCGTCCAGGATGTCCGCGCAGCCGGCGCGTTCGCTGATCGCGGCTGCGACGTCCCCGGGCAGGAGGCCCTCCTCCGTGATCAGTTCGAGGAGGGCGTCCGCGTCGGTGCCGACGTCTGCAAGC
>NZ_CAUVXO010000243.1:0-7411 GCF_963555865.1 Protofrankia sp. Cr1 | reverse complement strand
CAAAGGTCCCGGCGCCGCCTACCTACCCGCCCGGCTGCGTGAGCCGACCGACCTACGCCACTATCCCCAGCCCCAAGCGCAGCCGCAGTAGACACCCGCGCCCGCCGACAGCCAGCCTCAGGCGAGGGTGTCCAGCGCGTATTGGGCATAGTCGGCCATCCCGGCCCGGCCAGCTCTCAAGGATGTGATTCTGGTGCTGGCGCAGCAGCATGAGAATCACATCCTTTGGCTCTGAGATGAGGATTACCGGTGGGGCTGGCTCCGGCCGCAGGCATGTGTGATCACACCGGGTAGTCGGGTCCGGCGCGGTCGGCGGTATCCAGTTGCGGGAGCGCCTCTAGAAGATCATCAACTTTCCTTGATCGGTGAACCGTACAGACCGTCCAGGGAGGCCCTGCCGTCAAAGATTCTGAGGTTCACGCTCGTAGGAGCAGGACAGGATGCCTCAGGACCTCCGCGTCACACCGACCTACGGGCTCGCACCACCACAAAGCAACGACGTCGGATTGGACGGCACCAATATCCTCATCGAGACAGGGTGCCGGCGCAAGCCGGCATCATCGCTGACCTGGGTAAATGCAAAGTTGCCCACGGACGTCGTGAATAAATCGCAGGTCAAACGCCCCGTGTCTGCAAGCCGGGATTGGTAACTCTCCGTCGAGATTGCGGCCATGCAGCCACGCGGCCACGAATAAGATCGCCAATTTCTTTAAATTCCCTGGTCAGAGCCACTTCCGACGGAAAGGTGTTTCGTAAGTTTCGCGTATTCGTCCAGGATCGTTGACATCGACCATCGCCCCCGATAGATTCGGCGGCAGTTGGGCTATGTCAGGGTTTGCGGCCAGTCACACCGAGAGGGCAGGCAGATCACGACTTAGCCAGGCGTGCTCCTTGTTCGTTCTCCAGGCTCGGCATCCGCTGTCCATGACAAAACGCACCGCCATGCTCTTCGATTTACGCATTCACGGCGGTAAATCGAATCCTCACCGTGCGATTCGTATGACCCATGAACCGTACGACCTCTCCTATGCGGAAGCCCAGGTGATTCGCGGCGAGTGAAATTCGCATGCAGAAAAACAGCCACGCCTGATCGCAAACGGTCGGAGTCATCCCAGCAAGGAGAAATCATGCGAATCAAGTCGGTCATTGCAGCCGTCTGCGTCACCGCGGCCGCAGGTATCTCGCTGGTGCTGCCCGCCAGCCCAGCGCTCGCGGCTTCCTGTCCAGACAACGGCTGGAGCATCCGCGACGGTCGTTACGGAAAATACGTCAACACCAACTACGTCAACATCCGCACCGGCCCCTCGACCTCGTGCACTGCGGTGGGGCAGGCTCAGGCCAGCCACAACGTCCAGCTCGACTGCTGGAAACTGGGCGACGGCGGCTACACGTGGTCGCACCTGTACGACTTCAACACCAGCAGGCAAGGCTGGGTCCGCGACGACCTGCTCGTCGGCTACGGCGCCAACGTCCACTGCTGAGTCCGCTCTCCGGCCTCATCAGGCCGGCCGTTGCGGCGTCCCCCGATGCTCTCATCACCGGGGGGCGCCGCCCTCAGCATAGGATTCAGCGGCCGGCAGGCTGACGGTGAACGTTGTGCCGACCCCGAGTCGGCCCGTCACTTCGATCGTGCCGGCGTGGTCGGTCACGATCTGCCTTGCGATCGCCAGTCCCAGCCCGCTGCCGCCGCTGCCGCGCCCGCGGGCGGTGTCCGCGCGCCAGAAACGGTCGAACACATGCGGCAGATCCTGCTCGGCCATGCCCCTGCCGGTATCGCTGACCTGGATCAGGGCCACCCCGTCCCCTTCGCGGACCGTGAGGGTGATGGTCCCGCCCGGCGGGGTTGCGGCGATGGCGTTGCGGATCAGGTTGCCGAGCACCTGGCGCAGGCGGTCGGGGTCGGCGTATACGCCGACCGGCGAGAGCGCACGGACGCGCAGCTCGATGCCTGCGGCCTCGGCGACGGCGCCGTGGGCGGTCCGGCAGGTCTCCGCGAGTTCGCTCAGGTCGACCGACGTCCTGTGGTACGCCATCGCACCTGCCTCGGCCAGGGCGAGATCCTGCAGGTCGTCGACGATGCGTTGATGCAGCAACGCCTCCTCGTGCAGGGAGGCGAACAATTCCGGGCTGGGCGCGAGCACCCCGTCCGCGAGTGCCTCGAGATAGCCGCGAAGGTTCGCCAGGGGCGTACGCAGCTCGTGCGCCACATCGGCGATGAGCCGCCGCTGACGCTCCTCGCTCTGCGCGAGGGATCCGGCCATCCGGTTGAACGCCCGGCCCAGCTCGGCGAGTTCGTCGCGTCCGGTGACCGGGACCCGTTCGGTCAGGTCACCCGCGCCAAGGCGGCGCGAGGCGGCGGTCAATGCGCCGATGGGTCGCAGCACCCGCCGGCTGAGCAGCAGCGCGCTGAGCGCCGCGGCCAACATGACAGCCGAAGCAGCCAGGACGATCGACCCGCTGGACAACCGGTGGGCGATCTCGTCGCGCGCGCCGACGTAGAGTCGCAGCGATGCCGGCGCCAACTGGCTGATCTGTTGAGCGAACAGGTCCTGTAGACAGCTTTCCTCATCAGCCTGCTGGCCGCAGGTGCGGCCCTGAAGGGCGACTGCACCCACGTCACGTGGTGCGCTCTCGGCATGCTGCCGGCAGGTGTCGACGACGGCACCGTGTGCGTCGACCGCCTCGAAGAGCGGCCGGCCCACCGGATCGGTGAGCGGGACGTCGGAGACCTGCCGAACGCCGATTCCCGACTCCGTCAGGCAGGCGGCGAAGAGCCAGCCGCGGCGGTAGGCATCGACGATGGCGACCGCTGTGCGGTAGCGGAGGTCGGGTGTGGCTGCAGCGGCGAGCGGCGGCAGGGTTGGACGCGGATCGACCACGGTCGGCGCCCCGGTGACGGGCCGCACCTGACGCCCGGCGAGGAGATCCGAGTCCGCCACCGGCGTCCCGTCCTCGGTCACCACCCGGATGCGCTGGTGCAGTCGGTCGGCGAGATTGCGTACCGTCGCGTCGATCCCCTGCCACGACCCGTGGAGCCGGCCGTAGCCCGCCAGTTCGCCGGCGGCCACCGTGACATCTCGCTGGCTGGCGGCAACGCTGTCGCTGAGCTGACGGGAGGCCTGCCGCAGGGTCAGCCAGGCGGTGGCTGCGGTGGAGGTTGCCACAAGGAACACGATGAGCAGCAGGACCCGCAGCCGGAAGCTCACGCCGACTCGGCCATCCGGTATCCGCGACCGTAGACGGTCTGAACATACCGCGGTTCGCCGGGATCGACCTCGATCTTGCGGCGCAGGTTCATGACATGGGCGTCCACGGTCCGTTCCTCGACGTAGTGGTCGAAGCCGAAGGCGCGATCGATGATCTGCGCCCGGGTGAAGACCCGCCCGGGCTCCGTGGCCAGCACCGCCAGGATGCCGAACTCCTTCGCGGTCAGGCTCACGATGCGCTCACCGACGTATACCTCGAAACGCCCGGTGTCGACCCGCAGGTCGCCGACGGTCAGTACCGCAGTGTCGCCCGCCGACAGGCGCCCGGATCGGCGCAGCAGCACGCGGACCCTGGCGGTCAGCTCGCGTGGGCTGTACGGCTTAGTCAGGTAGTCATCGGCGCCGATGTCCAGCCCGACCAGCAGGTCATCCTCGGTGGCGCGGGCGGTCAGCAGCAGAATCGGCACGTCGGACTCGCCGCGCAGGATGCGGCAGACGTCCAGGCCGTCGAGGCCAGGCATCATCACGTCCAGGACGACAAGATCGGGTCGGTACGCCCGGCACCGATCCACTGCCGCGCGCCCATCGCCGACAACCTGGACGCTGTGGCCTTCGCGTTCCAGATAAACCCTGATCAGATGCGCCTGCTTGACATCGTCCTCGGCCACCAAGACGCGGGCCCCCACTGTCAACTCCTCCCACACGCAGACGTTCTCAAGCCGCTGTCCTCACCGTAGATATCCGGCCGCGGTCAGAGCGAGGGTTGAGCCTGGATCGCACGGGGTGCGGACAGCTTCTTCATGACTTCTTCATACCTGCTGCCCTACGGTCGCCTCCATGCGATGGAGCCGAGTATCCATGGGTTTGTTGGTGGTCGTCACCGTGGCTGGCATCGTCCTCACCGGGTGTGGGAGTGCCCAGCGAGAACGACAGGTCGCCACCGCGGGCCGTACCCCGACAGCGTCCGCCACCGCTGCCACGGCCGACACGGTGGTGGCATATGTCGAGGGCGTACGCGCCTATGTGAAGTGTCTGCGCGCCGACGGGGTACAGGTCACCGACCCTGATCCGAAGGGGAGGTACACGCTGGAGGGCGATCTGGGGTTGCTCAAGAGCGACCAGAAATTCGTCGCCGCACAGGAGAAATGCCATGATCTCCTACCCCCGGTTCCGTCGGGCCTACAGGACAGGCAGACCAGGACGCTCGATGAAATCAAGATGGCCCGCGACTATGCCCGGTGCATGCGCGAGAACGGCGCGCCCGACTTTCCCGATCCCGGCCCTGACGGGTACGTCTCCCGGGGCGGCCCGGGCGAGCAGACCTGGGATCAGACGACGGACGGCGCACGCCGCGCCACCCGGGCCTGCGCATCGATCATCGGGGACCCGTCGACCGATGGCGGGGGAAAGGGCTGATGCGCAGGCGCCGGCTGCGGACGGGCCTCGTGGTCGCTGCCGCGACACTGATCATCCTGGCTGCTGCCGCCGCCTCGGTCGGCTTCGGCTGGCGTGGCGAGCCGACTGTGCAGGAGCCACCCGGGACGGCCTTGCCGACAACGATCAAACAGGAGACCCTCGTCGACTACATCACAGCGGACGGTAAGGTCGGCTACGGTGCGGGCTCGCCGGTGGCGAGCGGGATGAACGGGACTGTGACGTGGCTGCCACCGCCCGGGGCCACGGTGGAGCGCGGGCAGGCCCTACTGCGCGTCAATGATCTCCCGGTGGTGCTGCTCTACGGTCAACTGCCGATGTACCGGCAGCTGACCGTCGGAGTCAGAGGCAACGATGTGGCCCAGTTCGAGCAGAACCTCCAGGCTCTTGGCTTTCAGGGTTTCACCGTGGACCAGGAATTCTCCACGGCCACCGAGGCGGCCGTGCGGCATTGGCAGCACGATCTCGGCCTGCCTGAAACCGGGACGGTCGAGCCTGGGCAGGTGATCTATTCAGCGGACCCGCTGCGCGTCGCCGAGCAACTCGTACGCGTTGGCGCCACCTCGCCAGCAGACGTACTCACCATCACCGGTACCACCAAAGTGGTGACCGTTTCGATCGCGGAAGCCGACGCCGGGTGGGCGGTGCGCGGTGCGGCGGTGACGGTCGCACTCCCGTCAGGTGCCACAGTTGCGGGCACGGTCTCATCGGTGGCGCAGCCACCAGCGGCCGCCGACTCGAACGGCGGCGGCTCCAAGGTCCAGCTCACCATCGCTGTGGAGGACCAGCATGCCTTGGCCGCAGCCGAGGGCACACTGACCGTTCGACACGCCATCCGCGAGAAGAAGGACGTGCTCACCGTTCCGGTAGCGGCCCTGCTGGCCCTCACCGAGGGAGGGTACGGCCTGGAAATCGTGGAGGCCGGCGGCTCCCGGACAGTCGCCGTGCAGGCCGGCATGTTCGCCGCAGGACGGGTCGAGGTCTCGGGAGCCGAGCTCCACGCCGGCATGACCGTGCGGATGCCGGCGTGATCCCCGCGGTGGAGCTGGTCGATGTTTCGAAGATCTATCCCGGCGGTGTGACCGCGTTGGACGGCGTCAACCTCGTCGTCCAACGCGGCGAACTGGCCGGCATCGTCGGCCCGTCGGGCTCGGGCAAGTCAACGATGCTGCACCTGCTGGGCACCTTGGACCGGCCGACGGCCGGCATCGTGCGCATCGACGGATATGAGGTCGCCGCGATGTCCGACCGCGCGCTGTCGGCCGTACGCGCCACCGCGATCGGCTTCGTCTTCCAGCAGTTTCACCTGGCCCCGGGGGTGCCGGCGGTGGAGAACGTGGCCGACGGCCTGCTGTATGCGGGCGTCGGCCTGCGCCAGCGGCTCCGCCGCGCACAGGCCGCATTGCACCAGGTCGGCTTGGGCCACCGCCTCGACCACACGCCCAACGAGCTGTCCGGCGGCGAGCGCCAACGGGTCGCGATCGCCCGGGCGGTCGTCGGTGAGCCGGTGCTGTTGCTGGCCGACGAGCCCACCGGCAACCTTGACAGCGCCTCCGGCGCTTCGGTCCTACAGCTACTCGTCGAGCTGAACGCGGCGGGCACCACCGTCCTCATCATCACGCACGATCAGCACATCGCGGCACAGCTGCCACGGCGTGTCGAGCTGCGGGATGGTCGCGTCGTCCACGATTCGGCGGGGGTTTCATGAATACGCCCCGTGTCGGCCACTTGAGCGCAGCCGACATCGCGCGGGTGGGCATGGTCGGTCTGCGTTCGCGGCCACTACGCGTCTTCCTGTCAGCCCTCGGCATCGCGATCGGCATCGGCGCCATGCTCGCGGTCGTCGGCATCTCGGCGTCCAGCCGGGCGGAGCTCGACCGCACACTCAGCCAGCTGGGCACGAATCTGCTCACCGTCGCGCCCGGCAGCACGCTCTTCGGCGACGATGCGAAGCTGCCAACCGAGTCGGTGCAGATGATCGGCCGGATCGGGCCGGTCGAGGCGGTCGCCGCTACCGGCCGGGTGCCCGCGCACGTCTACCGCAATGATCACATCCCGCCGGGGGAAAGCGGCAGCATCGAGGTGCTCGCCGTCGATCGCGACCTGCCGGCAACCGTCCGAGCGACGCTGCGCTCCGGCTCGTGGCTCACCCCGGCGACGGCCACCTACCCCGCCGTCGTCCTCGGTGGGCAGGCCGCCCAGCGGCTGGACCTGCGCGGCCCGGGCGTGGAAGTGTGGCTCGGCGGTCAATGGTACGCCGTCGTCGGCGTCCTCGACCCAGTCCCCCTGGCACCGGAACTGGACAGTGCCGCACTCATCGGTTGGACGGCGGCGAAGACCTACGCCAGCTTCGACGGCCATCCGACCACTGTCTATGCACGGGCGGTGGAAAGCCAGGTCGCCGCGGTGCGATCGGTGCTCGGGCCGACGGCGAACCCGCGGGCGCCCCACGAGGTGGCCGTCTCGCGCCCCTCCGACGTGCTTGCGGCAAAGCAGGTCGCGGACGCCTCACTCACCACGCTGCTGCTGGGACTCGGCGGGGTGGCGCTGCTCGTCGGTGGTGTGGGCGTGGCCAACACGATGGTCATCTCCGTGCTGGAACGACGCGCCGAGATCGGCCTACGCCGGGCGCTCGGCGCCACCCGTGGGCACATACGCGTCCAGTTTCTCAGCGAGTCCCTGCTGCTGGCGGGGATCGGCGGGGGCGGAGGGGCACTGCTGGGCATCGCCGTGACCGGGGTCTACGCCGTGGCCCAGGGGTGGTCGCCGGT
>NZ_CAUVXO010000242.1:5168-8070 GCF_963555865.1 Protofrankia sp. Cr1 | reverse complement strand
GGTCAGTGCCTCCACCAGCACGGGCCGACCCAGCTCGGGCAGGTCGTCAGCGACCTCGTACAGCTCACTCGGGTCGAGCACTGGTGGAGACCTCCTCGCAGAGTCCGTCAGGTGGCGTCACCGAGGATGAAGCCACGGCGGTGCTGGTCCATTCCTACCGTTGAGGTCAGTATCCCGCGCCGGTATCCTGACGTGACAGGGTCCCGTCCTGTCACGGTGACGACCGGTGGGTCGTCGAACGGCCGTCTCTGCCAACGGTCGGTGCCGGAGGCGAGTACCGGACGCCACACGCGAGTACCGGACGTCAGTACCAGACGTACGCGTTCGCGTGCCACGCGGCCAGGCCGATGACCCACAGCACGATGTCGAGGATGCCGAGGACGAAGCCTGCGGTCGCCTGCCCGCCGCCGCCACCGCGCCTGCCGCGGGCGCCGAAGACGATCGCCGCGATACCGAACGCAATCCCGACGAAGAAAAGGCCGACAATTCCGCAGACCAAGCTGATGGTTCCGTCCCGCTTGGCGGTCGGCGTCCTGGTTGGTCCATAGCTCATGTGCGCTCTGTTCCCGTGGAACAACGCCGGTACACGCCGCGATGGGCGACTATCCGCGAGTGTTTGCTCACAGATGTCGGTCCATCTCGGCGGGTCAACCGTCGGTGATCGATGTCGGTGGCTGATGTCAGTGATCAATGCCGGCGATCAGTCCGGGTGGGTCAGGCGGCGGCGGGCGCCCTAAGGCGATGCAGGGCCGTGGGCAGCTCATCCGAGTGGACCACTGTGAGCGTCTGGGTCGCTCTGGTCATGGCAACGTAGAGGTCGGCGAGCCCGCGCCGCGAGCCGGCAACAATCGCGCTCGGCTCGACCAGGATGATCGCGTCGAACTCCAGACCCTTGGACTCCGCCACTGTGAGGACCGCGACGGTGGCGGTGAGCACGTCCAC
This sequence comes from Protofrankia sp. Cr1, assembly GCF_963555865.1. Classification (NCBI taxonomy): domain Bacteria; kingdom Bacillati; phylum Actinomycetota; class Actinomycetes; order Frankiales; family Frankiaceae; genus Protofrankia; species Protofrankia sp. Cr1. The sequence continues at coordinate 7,128 of NZ_CAUVXO010000242.1, read as the reverse complement.
GGTGCCCGCCTTTGTCTCTGCATTGCCCGGCACCGCCTCTGTGCCGGGTACCGCCTTGGCACTGCCGGCAATGGCATCTGCCGGCTCGGCCGTGAGTGCCGCGCGTATCCGCTCGGCAAGATCGGTTGGGCAGATCACCGCGACCCTGCCGTCGCCGACATCCTCGGCCGCGCGACTGGCCGCGTCCAGCGCCGCGGCCACCAGCGTGTCGCCGCCGCGCGTGCCTGTACCGCCACCGCCACCGGAACCGCCATCGGCACCCCCACCGGCGCGGACGCGCAGCGCGACCGGATGCCGTCCGGTGGAGCGCACTGAACGCGGTGGCTGCGCGGCCGGGTCCTGCGCGGCGAGCACGTCAGCGGCCACATCCATGATCTCGGCAGGGGTCCGGTAGTTGACGCTGAGGCGTTCCACCCGCCACCGGTCGCCGATATGCGGGGTCAGCGCTTCGGCCCACGAACGGGCCGCGGCCGGGCTCGCCGCCTGGGCGAGGTCACCGACGAGGGTGGCCGACCGCATCGGACAGCGCCGCCACAACAGCCGCCACAGCATCGGCGACACTTCCTGGGCCTCGTCGACGATGAGATGACCGAAGGTCCAGGACCGGTCGCCGCGAGCGTGTTCGACGGCGCTGCGCCGCTGCCGGGACCCGGACCAGCGCTGCGCCATTCCCGCCGCCATCGCCTCCGCATCGGCCAGCCCGGCGAGGCCGAGCCCGTCAAGGACCTCGCGTGCGTACTCCCGCTCGGCGCGCTGCTCCCGTTCCGCCTCCCAGTCGGCGAGGTCGGTGGCGTCGGCGTCGGGATCGCCGAGCAGCTCGGCGGCTTCGTCGAGCAGGGGCACGTCACCGGGCGTCCAGGCGGCACCGGTCGCCCGGTGCAGCAGGTGCTGCTCATGTCTGGTCAACCTTGCGGCCGGCGCGGCGGCGGCGAGCCTGGCCGGTGTGGCGAACAGGTCGGCGAGTAGATCCTGGGGGGTCAGCCGCGGCCACAGCGCGTCGATGGCCGTCCGGACCGCCCGGTCGGCGCGCAGGTCGGCGGCGATCTCGTCGCGTTCGTCGTCGTCGAGCAAGCCACCGGGAAGGTTCGCGACAACCTGGTTGGTGAGCGCCGCGACCGTCTCGCGGACGAACACCCGCCGGGCCAGGTTGTGAGGACGGCGGCTGCGCCGCGCCCGAGTCCGAGCGCTCTCGATGATACGGCGCTCCAGGCGAAGCACGGCGCCGTCGTAGGGGACGTCCACCCCGTGCACCGGGATCTCCTGGCGGTCCTTCACGGCTTCGGCCAGCAGCCTGGCCATCCGCAGATCCCCCTTGAGGGCGATGACGCGGCCGTCCTCGCCGCCGACGGCGTCGACCCCGGGAAACAGTCGGCTCGGGGTCGCGAAGACCACACCCGTCTCACCGAGGGAGGGCAGCACCTGCTCGATGTACCGCAGGAAGGTCGGGCTCGGGCCTACCACCAGGAGGCCGGAGCGGGCGAGCCGCTCCCGCTCGGTGTAGAGCAGGTAGGCGGCCCGGTGCAGGGCCACCGCGGTCTTGCCGGTGCCCGGTCCGCCGTCCACCACCAGGACACAGGACGAGTCGGCGCGGATCACCCTGTCCTGCTCGGCCTGCAGCGTCGCGACGATGTCGTGCATGCGCCCGGATCGGGGTGCGGACAGGGCTTCCAACAACGGCCCGTCGCCGCTCGATCCGCCGACGGAGCTTCGCGGTATGCCCGTGACGTCGAGGACGTCATCGGTGAACCCGCTGACCTCCCGTCCCTTGATGCGCAGGTGACGGCGTCGGGACAGCCCGTGCGGGTCGGCGAGGGTCGCCCGGTAGAAGGCGGTGGCCACCGGGGCCCGCCAGTCGATCAGTATGGGTTCGTGCTCGTCGTCGGACAGTCCGATACGTCCGATGTAGACGCGCTGGTGGCCGGCGTCGTCCAGCGCACGAGAATCGGTGCCGCCGCCATCC
>NZ_CAUVXO010000242.1:4200-4696 GCF_963555865.1 Protofrankia sp. Cr1 | reverse complement strand
TGCACCGAAGTCCATTGCACCGAAACACAGCCGTCCCTCGGCCGCGTCGAGCTGGCCGATCCGATCGGAGTACGCGGTGGCGAAGGCGTCCCGCTCGACCAGTGACTGCGGTGTGCCGGTACCGGGGTCCAGCAGTACGGCGCGCAGCTGCTCGCGGGTTCGGTCGCGCAGGTCATCCAGCCGGCCGTACAGCGTGTCGACATAGTCCTGCTCGCAGGTGAGCTCCTGCTGGTACGTGGTCGGCACCTGGGGTCCTCCCGGCTTGTGCGGTGTGACTGTGCTGTCCGCGTGATTACGCTCCGTTCGCGGGCATCCGCACGGGCGTTGGGAACGGCGATGCGAACGTCGAGCTTATGCGGCCGGGCACCCCGAGCGTCTGGCCCACTGGTCCGGGCCTGGTCACATGGGCCCGCGCGATCAGCCGGCGAGAACTTCCCGCCGGCAACCATCCACACGAATCATGATCCGTGCGAGTTTGTCGTTGTGTACGCTATTT
>NZ_CAUVXO010000242.1:0-4014 GCF_963555865.1 Protofrankia sp. Cr1 | reverse complement strand
GGTCAAAAAAGCGTACACAACGACAAGCCCGGGCCGATCTTCTCCGTTTAGAACGTTAGAGAGCAATCGTGTCTGTGGTGCGCTCGAAGGCCTGGGTAGCACAGGTAGGGCGGCTCAGTCCCGCCGCCCTTGGAGGTGACGCGGGCGCGTTTGCTGGCGTGCCGAGGTCGGTGATGTCGAGAGTCCACGGTTGGGGTGTCGACCGGGTACCGGCCGGCGGCCTGGCAGTCCGCCGGGGGCCGTGGGCGGCGGGTCCTGATCTGCGCCGTACGTTCAGCCTCAACCGGCATGACTCCAAGCTCTCTTGTGAGATCGGAGCCTCCGGCGGAGTCAGGGTGATCCAACCTCACCCCGCTTGCCATCGGGCACTTCCACAGGGGACGCTCACGATGACGCGGTGCGGCAACGCCCGGAGCTCGTCCGGGGTGACCGCGACCCCGGCTTCGCGCAAACGTTGCTCGAAGCGCTGCCACTCATGCTCTTCGCCCGTCTCCTCGGCATCGTCGGGCAAGACCACGTTGTAGACGTTGCGCACAACGTGGGTGAGCGAGATCCCGCCCAGCTGCGCCGACGTCGTCCACCCCCGGTCGTCCAGGAGCGTAATTTCACGACCGTCGGACAGCAGCGCGAACTCACGCACTTTGCACGACGTCCCGCCGTCTGAGCCCTCCTTGAGGTCGCCCCAAGCCCCGAGACTCACTACAGTTGCTGGACTGGCGTTCATAAGCCGGACGATATAGGAATCAGCCCGTGCGGCTCGGTCGCGCGCCTGTTGCCGTCAGTCCATTCATCGGCAGCACCATCTCCATGCCGACCGGCTCCGCCAGATCCGCCCAGAACTAGAGCGTGTCTGACGGCCTTTTGACGAGATCGCGGAGCCAGATCATGATCGCTGCGACGGTCAAGGTGCCGTTGAAGACGTAGTCCCGCTTGTCGTACCGGGTGGCCACCGCCCGACATCCTTTCCACTTGTTGACGCACCGCTCGACGGCGTTGCGGCGGCGGTACTGGGCGGTGTCGAAGGCCGGCGGGCCGCCCGCCGGTCGGCCGGCGGGGCGATGGTCGCCTTGATATGGCGCCGCCGCAGGTAGCAGCGGTTGTCCCGGCTGGAATACGCCTTGTCCCCGCGCAGGCGGTCCGGACGGGTCCGGGCACGGCCCGGCCCCCGCCGCCGGATGCGCAGGCCCGCCAGCACCGGGACGAACATCGGGCTGTCACCCCGCTGACCCGGCGAGGTCCGCCACGTCAGCGGCCGGGCCCGGTCGTCCGCCAGAAGATGGATTTTGCTGGTCAGGCCGCCCTGGGAACGCCCAACGCCTCCCGCCCGTCCGGGTCCACCCGTACACCGCCCCCTTTTCCGGGAAGTCGCCCGGCGGCCGGTGCCGTGCGCCGGCCGCGTGCTGATGGGCCCGGCAGGAGCTGGAATCGATGTTCACCGCCCACTCGCCCCCGCCGCCGGCGGCCGGGGCGGCATCCGGATCGGTGGCATCGGCCTCGATCTGCAGCTCGGTCAGGATGCCGCCCCGGTGCCGTCCGCCGACCAGCGGCGGGGTGCCGTTCGTACACGGTTTGCCAGTGGCCGTACCGCTCCGGTAGGTCACGCCAGGGCACGCCGGTGCGGGCCCGGAACAGCACTCCGTTGACCACCGTGCGGTGGTCGGCCCACTGCCCACCGGGCTCGCCGTTGACCGGCAGCAACGACTCGATCTTCTTCCACTGCGCGTCGGTCAGTTCGTGTCGTCGCACCATGACAAGCCCATGCCCAACAAGACAGTGATCTACGGCCCGATTCGAGAGCCGTCAGACACGCTCTAACCCCGAATTGCCGTGATCAAACGCCCGGCTCACCAGTGTGTGCAATTCAGATTCTGGACCGCCGTGTAGGCCGAGGCTCCCGTACCGATACTCACCGTTATCAAAGTGCGCCAGCTCGCGGGTGCCACTCCTTCGCATACCTGACGAGCGACAGCGCGATTGACGCTGCCGCCACCAGGATAAACATATTTCGATCCGCTCGCCTGATAATGCCAGGTGCCGTCCGAGAAGTACTCGTAAAGGTAGACCGTCACCGTGGCTTTCGTATTTGGGCAGGTCCCTTGATACCACCAGCCGTGAGCCGAAACATCCCCTGACGACAGGTGCGCGTAATCGCCATCGACGTATGGCGTGCAGGTGTCCGCGGAAACTATCCCGCCGCTCGCGTCGGGAGCCAATAAGGGGGCCGACGAGACTGTGCCGGCGTCCGGATACGGATACAGCGCTGGATGTGGAGGAGACGCTGGGCCACCGGTAGCAGCGGGTGCAACCCCACCGAAACCACCGGATGCCAAGATCGCAACGGCGGCCGCAATGAGTGTCGCAGGATGTCGGATGCTCGGAAGCTTCATGGTCATGCGCATTTCTGTCAGCGATGCTGCAAACTCTGTGCTCGCGGCCTGCGGCATCTTGCCGGAAATGTCCTTAATTTTCGTCTTTGTCAGGGTAAGCTATGCGTCACTCAAGCGGATAGGGCCACATGGCCGGTTGACAGGCCGCTCATCGCGTGCCGAGTGTCCTACTGTCCGCAGTCGAGCAAGGCGCGCGGACCAAGCAGGCCCGGTGCTCGGGTCGGTGTCACCAGGGGCAAAGTCCGCGTCGGGGGCGGCGACCGCGTCGGGTCTGGGGCCGGCGTAGCGCTCGAGGCCGCGGACGGAGGCGTGGCGGGAGCGGGCGAGCAGGGTAGGGGTGTTGGTGCCGGCGTCGGCCTCGACAGCCGCACGCCAGCTCGTCGCGACCGCCGCCCCCGGCAACCTCAACGACCCAGCATCCTGGCGGTGTAGCCACCCTCATCCCCACGTCCAGGCCCTTATCGACTTGGCGCACGACGACCCGGCTGATCCCGACGCCGAACCAGAGCCGTTCCGTGCGCTGCTGGTCGCCGTCACCCACTACCTGCGGGCTTCCGGGCAGACCATCGCTGGCCGCCCTCTCGCCGAGGCCGCCCACCGCCGTTGGGCGTGAACCCTCGGCGACGACCACCCGACACCCGGGAGACCGCGCAGCAGCTCGCCGCCGCGACGCGGGTCTCCATTCTCGATGCCTCGGTCACAGCGAGTGCACTGGTCGGGTGGTTCACCGGCCGGTGGGGACCGCGGCGAGCCTGACCTGCCACGATCGATTCCCGGTCGGCCCCGGTGAGGTCGCCGTCCTTGCCGTAGCAGAACTCGGTGTTCGCGGAGTTCCAGTTCTCCACGACCTGTAGCCCTTCGTGGATCTCGGTACGCAGCTCCGGGGACGACAGGTATTCGCAGATGAAGATCGTGCGGGTGGCGCGGCCGAGTTCTTCCAGGGCTTGGAAGGTGGGGTGTTTCGGGCCGCCGCGGGTGAACCGGCGCAGCACCTGCTCGGCCTCGGCGGTGCTCAGGCGTAGGGCGGTGGCGTATTTGACCATCTGGTCGTGCTGCTGGGCGATCAGGTCCCAGTCGATCGTCTTGTTCGACAGGACCGGGGTGAGCTTCGGCCAGGTGTCGTCTGCGCCGCCGCCGGGCCGGTAGAGCCGGGCGGAGCCGATGTTCTTCAGCCGCGGGAGCAGACGGAAGTCGAGCAGGTGGGCGAAGGCGAACCCGACGACGCTGGCGCCGTGGGTGTCGACGTACTGCCGGTCGATGTCGGCGGAGGTCAGGTGCCGCATCAGCCCTTCGATCATCGAGGCGACCTCGGACGCCGAGCACGAGGTCACCTGGGAGTAGATGCAGACGCTGCGCTTCTCGACGTGCCAGTAGATCATCACGCCGGGGCCGCGGTAGCGCTGGTGCCACTCGGTCATCAGGTTCGACGACCAGGAGCCGAACTTCTTCGAGTCCGACGCGCAGGAGGTCCCTCGCCCCACAGAGCGGCGTCGCGGACCGCGAAGGTCTCGTTGACCAGCCGGCGGATGGTCGCCCGGTCGGTGACCTCGCGGGAGGCGACCGAGGTGAACTCGTCGGTGAAGTGCGTGACGTAGTCGGCGTCCTTAGCGCGCCGTCGAGTCCCGGG
>NZ_CAUVXO010000241.1:7644-9072 GCF_963555865.1 Protofrankia sp. Cr1 | reverse complement strand
GTCAGGTGGTGTTGAAGCAGCCGTCGAACTCGAAGACCGGATTGATGACGTTCGTGCCGGTGGCGGTCGCGATGGTGAGGGGGCCGACGAGTTTCGCGGGACCGCTGGCCAGGTAGCAGCCGTTGGAACGGGCCTGGACGTCGTACTTGCCGTTCTGGGCCTTGCCGGTCGTGTCGGTCCAGGCGACCATGCAGCTCCAGTCGCTACCGGCGCCCTGATCGGCCACGGTCGGGCCGCCGTTGTCCGGCCCGGTGGGGTTGCCGCGGTGACAGGTCGCTGTGGCGGCGACCGCGGCCGCGGTGAGGCCGGGATGGCCGAGCAGGGCCTGCTGCTGGACGTAGAGGTTGGCGAAGACCGGGCTGATGGAGCCCTCCAGGCGGGGGCGGGTGATGTCCGGGGAGCCGCAGCCGGCCAGGGCCACGGTGAGCGCCACGGCGCCGGCGGCGGCGACCGCCCGGGGCAGGCGGACAACGAGCGGCAGGTGGGGCAGGTGGGGCAGGATGGGTCGTGGCATCGGGGTCAGCCTCCGGTGATGTCGCGGCGACGCAGCACGGTGTAGGCGACGCCCAGGCAGATCGCGATGTAGGCGAGGCTGACGAGTGCGCCCTGGGACAGCGGGCCGTAGTAGGGGTCGCCGGCCAGTAGGCCGTGCCAGGAGTCGAACGGGGTGGTCAGGAGCAGGTGGCGGATGGTGTCGGTGCCGTTGAGGAACGCGTAGAGCTGCATGACCAGCCCGAGGATGATCGGGCCGACGATTCCGACCGGGCTGCTGCGGGTGACCACCGACAGCATCAGCCCGACGCTGGTGAACCCGAGCAGGGGCAGGAGCGCGGTCGCCCACGCGGCGAGGACCAGTCCGGCGGCGTGGCCGGCGGGCAGCAGGGTGCCCGACAGGCTTTCCAACGGCTGGTGTCCGACGAGCAGGACGCCCGCGGCCAGGGCGCTGGCCGCGAGTACGGCGAGCACGAGCATCGCGAAGGTGGCCGCGGCCAGGGTTTTGCCCCAGAAGATCTGGGTGCGGCTGTGGGAGCGGGTCAGGATGGTCTTCCACGTGCCGTGCTGGTCCTCGCTGGCGAAGATGTCACCGGCGACCAGGCTGGTCAGCAGCGGGAACACCCACTGGGCGGCGAACCCGAGGATGAGCAGCGGGGTGGCGAAGCCGCTGGTGTGCACCCATCGGCCGTAGAGGGTGTCTTTGGGGAGCCGGTCCTGCTGGTTGAGCAGGACGACGAAGACGAACGGTGTGACCAGGCAGACGGCGAGGGTCGCGCGGGTGCGGGCCTGGGCGGCGAGTTTGGTGATCTCCCAGCGGTAGACGGTCACGATCCGGCCGGGGGTCCGTGGCGGGCCGTCGGTGCCGGTCGTCGTCGGCGCGTCGGGGGTGATGGTGGTCATCGGGCTGCTCCGGTCAGGGCGTCCGGGCCGCTG
>NZ_CAUVXO010000241.1:3543-7431 GCF_963555865.1 Protofrankia sp. Cr1 | reverse complement strand
GGGGTCGGGGGTGGTTTCGGTGAGGAGGAAGAACAGCGACTCCAGCGGTGCGACCTCGAGGGTGAGGGTGCGGACCGCGATTGCGGCCTGGCCCAGCGCGATGGTGTAGGCGTCGACCTGGTCGGGTTGGGCGTGCAGCGCAAGCCCGCCGGCGGGGTGCGGGGCGACGGTTACCCCGGGGTGCGCGGCCGCGAGGCGCAGCGCGTGGTCGTCGTTACTGGTGGCCAGTCGGTGGGCCGGGTCGGGGGCCTGGGTGCGTAGGTCGGTGATGGAGCCGTGGTAGGCGACCCGGCCGGTGCGCATGATGGTGACGTTGTCGCAGATCTCCTCGACCTCGTCCATGTTGTGGCTGCTCAGCAGCACGGTGAGTCCGCTGGCGGCGAGGCGTTTGACCAGGGCGCGCATGTCGCGGATCCCGGCGGGGTCCAGGCCGTTGGCGGGTTCGTCGAGGACGAGTAGCCGGGGGTCGCGCAGCAGTGCGGCGGCGACGCCGAGGCGTTGGCGCATCCCGAAGGAGTAGCCGCGGACCTTGTCGCCGGCCCGGCCGGCGAGATCGACGAGGTCGAGGACGGTGTCGATGCGCCCGCTGGCCTCGGCGGCATCACCGGCGTCGAGGCCGGCGAGCAACTGCAGGTTCCGCCGGCCGGACAGGTAGGGGTAGAAGCGGGGGCTTTCGATGAATCCGGCCACCCCGTCGAGGGTGCGGGGGCCGGCCTGCGCCCAGGTCCGGCCGAATACCCGCAGGGTGCCGGCGTCGGGGCGGATGAGCCCGAACAGCATCCGCAGGAACGTTGTCTTTCCGGCGCCGTTGGGGCCGAGGATGCCGTAGACCTCGCCGACGTCCACGCGCAGGTCGACCTCGGCGACCGCGGTGAGGCCACCGAAACGTTTGACCAGGCCGGTGGCTTCCACCGCTGGTACGACAGGCGTCATACGCCCTCTCTCTTTCTTGTGGGTTGGCCGCGGCGGGTCGCCACGGCGGGACAGATGGCGTGCGGCCCGGTCCGGGCACCGGACGGGCAGGAGGAGAGCGGCGACAGGCCGCGAGACCGCCGGCGTTTCCCCCGTGGAGGAGCGCGGCGTCGGATCACCGCCCTGGCCGTGCCGGTCGCCGTCAACTGCCGATGGTGAACCGCAGGGTGGCAAGGCCCCCGGCAACGAGGCAGTAGACGGCGAACGGGGTGAGGGTACGGGTCTGGAAGTAGCGGGTGAGGAACCGTAGGGACAGGTAGGCGGCGGTGCCGGCGACGAGCATCCCGACGATGACCTGGCCGTGGATGTGGCTGCCGGCGTCACCGGCGAGGGTGGGGAGTTTCAGGAGGCCGGCGGCGAGGATGACGGGGGTGGCGAGCAGGAAGGAGAACCGGGCGGCGTCCTCGTGGTCGAGGCCGCGCAGCAGCCCGCCGACCATGGTGATCCCGGACCGGGAGATGCCGGCGAACAGCGCGAGGGTTTGGAACAGGCCGATGACGCCGGCTTCCTGGTAGGCGAGCCGGTCGAGGGTGCGATGCTCGGCGACGACCAGGCCGCCGTGCGACGGCGCCGCGTGGTGGGCTACCGGGCGGCTGGCCGGGGCCATGGTCTGTCCGCGGACGGCGACCGGGACGGTCGGGACGTCCTGGGTCACGCGGGTTCGGGTCTGTCCGCGGACGGCGAGCGGGATGGTCGGGACGTCCTGGGTCTGGCGGGCTCGTGCCTCGCTGCGGCGGCGCAGGGACTCCCCGGCGAGGAGGATGACGCCGTTGAGGGTGAGGAACAGCGCGGCGGCCAGCGGTTTCGCGAACAGGGTCCGGAAGGTGTGTTCCAACGCCAGGCCAGCGAGTCCGACCGGGACCGTGGCGATGATGATCAGCCAGGCCAGTCGCTCGTCCGCAGTGGTCACAGTGCGGGTGCGGACTGTGTGGACCAGGGCGCGGATGATGCGGGCCCAGTCGGACCGGAAGAAGATAAGCAACGCGACGGCGGTCGCGACGTGCAGCGCGACGATAAACGCCAGATAGGGCGACTGTTCGCTGGTGGAGGTCGCCGATTCGGTGACGAGGTGTTTCCAGCTTCCACCGATCATCGCGGGGACCAGCACGGAATGCCCGAGGCTGGACACCGGGAACAGTTCGGTCACACCTTGCAATAATCCGGTGATAATCGACTGGGCGTAGGTGAGGTCACTCACGGTTCTTCTCGTCTCCTTTCTGTGTGGGTGAGGTCACGTGCGGTTTGTCTCGTCTCGGGCCTGGTGGACAGGGGAGGTTGACCCGTCACAAACGGTGGCCGCGACGGTGGTGTCGGACAGGTGGCGTGCGGCCCGGTCCACGGACCGGACGTGCAGGAAGAGCACGGCGACGAGACCGCCGGCGACGACGATGCCGACTCCCGCGCCCAGGAGCGCGGCTCCGATATGGGGGAAGTCAGGGGTGTCGACCCCTTGGGGTTCGAGGTGGAGCCCGGTGAGGAGGGCGCCGACACCGACGAAGACGACGACGAACACCACGGCCGCTAGCGACCGCACCGAGTCTCGCTGGCGCGGCCACCGCACCCGTCCACGCCATGACGGGCTGCCGGGGGGTCGGGTGGCGGGTGTGTCATCCCGCCGGTGGGCGGACCCGGGCGCATCGGTCTCGACGCGATCCCCGTCGCTGGTCACACCGTTCCCTCCTCGCGGGTGTGCTGGACGTGACGTAGCCGCTACCGCCAGCATGGTACTACGACGTTGTCGTATGCTACGACGAGACGTCGTAGATATGGGATGGCGGGGGGTTGCATGGGCGACCGGAGTGAGAGCCGGCGGGCCCGCCGGGCGCGGGGCGCGCTGGAAAGCGAGGTCCTGGCCGTGCTGTGGGCCACCGGTGGGCCGGTGACCCCGGCCGCGATCCAGCAGTCCCTCGGCGGCGATCTTGCCTATACGACGGTGACGACGATCCTCGCCCGGTTGGCGGAGAAGGGCCTGGCGGACCGGGTACCGGCCGGCCGTGGCTACGCCTGGCGGGCGGTGGCCGCGCGGGAGGAACTCGCCGCCCGCCAGATGAAGGCCCTGCTGACCCGGGGGGAGACCCCGACCGCGGTGCTGCAGCGGTTCGTCGAACAACTCAGCCCCGCCGAAGGCGCGGTCCTGCGATCCCTGCTGGCCGCCCAGCCGCCGCCCGCTGCCGGCCGGTCCGATGCGGGCCGGGGCGGGGACTGACGGTGTGGATCAGCGTCTACCTGGCGTTGGCCGCCTCGGTGCTGCTCACGGTGGCAGCGCCGGCCGGCGCACGGCGGCTCCCACCGCGGCGGGCCGCGGCCGTCCTGGCCGCCGCCGCGGTCACCGCCGGCTGCGGGTGGGCGTGGGATCTGGCCCTGCTGGCCTGGACGCTGATCGGCCAGTTTCCCCTGGTGCGACGGCTCGGGCACTGGTCCGGCCCGGTCCTGGCCGCGCACGACCCGGTGTCCCCGATGATCGCGACCCTTGCCACGGTCCTGGTCGTCGTCGCCGCGGCCACCATGATGGTCTCGGTGCTGCGTTGCGGCCGGGACGTCGGCTGGCTGCTGCGCACCGCCCGGCACTGTCCGCCGGCGACCGGCGGCGGTCTGGTCGTCATCGACGATCCGGCGCCGCGGGCGCTCGCCGTGCCGGGGCTACCCGGCCGGGTGGTGGTGACCTCGTCGCTGCTGCGCGCCCTGACCGCGGCGGAGCGGCGGGTCGTGTTCGCGCACGAACACTCCCATCTGCGTCATGCCCATCTGGGCTATCGGCTGCTGGTTCGTCTCGCGGCCGGTCTGAACCCGCTGCTGTGGCCGCTGGTCGCCGACTGCGACTACACCCTGGAGCGGTGGGCCGATGAAGACGCCGCCACTGCGGTCGCCGACCGTGGTCTCGCCGCGGCGGCGCTCGCGCGGGCCGCACTGGCCACC
>NZ_CAUVXO010000241.1:2485-3011 GCF_963555865.1 Protofrankia sp. Cr1 | reverse complement strand
GAGCGGCTGTTCGAACTCGCCATGCACGGCTGGCCCCACTAATCCATGTGCCCCACTAGCTGGAGCGATCCCGTTTCGGTGGACAGCGCTGTGCTGGCTTGGCGGAAGCCGCCCGGACCCTGCACCCGCATTACCCAGACCCCGGCGCGGGCGGCGACGTCCGGGATGCTGCACGGCCCCGTCCGGACCAGCAGCCAGTGCAGGTTCGCCGGGTTCCACCCGCCGATACGCGGGTCGCGGCCGGCGGCGGCCTGCGCCAACGCCGCCCGATGGGCGGCATAGGCTGGAGCGCCGTGTTGACACATACATCCGACATCCGGTCCATTCCCGCCGCGTGATCGAGGACCGCGGCGTCCCCACCCCCGAGATCGTGAAGAAGCTGACCATCAAGACCGGCAAGAACGCCGCCACGCACCCTCGGTCGCGTCCCTGTACCGGGCACTGGCCGACGACGCCCCCGCTGTCGAACCGACCGGCAGCCTCTGAATCTCTCTACCCCGGGACCCTGCGTGCCGAGGAACTCGCA
>NZ_CAUVXO010000241.1:1610-2239 GCF_963555865.1 Protofrankia sp. Cr1 | reverse complement strand
GGTGTGCCCAGGCGGTGACATCCGCCGCCCGGACGACGCTGATACGGATGCGGCGGTTGACGCGAACCTGGCCGCCCCACCGGAACCCGGCATGGACACACCCGTCGGTGGCTGGCAGTCCGCCCACCCCGTCACCGCCACAGCAAGGAGCAGCCCGACCATGACCAACGGCCACTCGACGATCTATCGGGTCGCGGTCATCGTGTTCGCCGACGTACCCGGCATCGACGCCAGGGACGCCGCAATCCGGCTCACCGCCGCCGTCGGCGACACGCTCGGCGACCGCCTCCCGACACCGCACCACGGCCGGCCCAGCACCTACCCCGACACCCAGATCCTCGACGTGGTCGACCTGTCCACCGCCGCGCGCAACGGATACCTGAGCATCCAGCCTGTGACCGGCCACGGAAGACGGCAGGGAACCAGCCGCGGTAGACCGCAGGGTGCCGCCGGCCGTTCGGTCCCCCCGATATCAGCTTCCGATGACGAGGACTTCGCGGGCGGCACTGGGAACGTCGACGGTGACGGCGTCGAGCTGGTTGATCCGGGCGACGCGTTCGGCCTGGGCGAGTAGGCGGATTCAGCCCCGGCGTAGATCGTGCAGCGAGCCATCGTGATCGGTATACGCC
>NZ_CAUVXO010000241.1:0-972 GCF_963555865.1 Protofrankia sp. Cr1 | reverse complement strand
CCGCCGGCCCTGGTTCCGGCAATCGTCGGGGCGACATCGATTGGACGGTACCGTCCAATACTGGCTAGGGTGATGGGATGTCGAGCGAGCCGGCGACCGCGCGCGGGCGGGCGAGTCGTGAGCGGATCGTCGCCCGGGTCGCGGACGTCATCGCGCGGGACGGTGTGCGGGGCGTGAGCCTGGAGCAGGTGCTGGCGGCGGCCGGAGCGAGTAAGAGCCAGCTCTCCCACTATTTCGGCGGCCGGGACCAGCTCATGGAGGCGGCCGTGGCGTACCGCTGCGCGCAGGTGGTCGCGGGCCTGACGCAGGCGTTCGTCGCGGTGGCAAGCATGGAGGAACTCCAGCGCACGCTGGCGGGTTTCGTCTCCCAGTACGAGCAGAGCCCGACCGGGTGCCCGATCGGGACGCTGGCCAGCGAGATCGCCGAACACCACGAAGGGGCGCGGGCGCGGGTCATCGAAGCCTTCGCCGCCTGGGAGGGGCTGTTCACCGCGGCGTTCGACCGCATGCGCGCGACGGGGGAGCTGCGCGCGGACGCGTCTGCGGCGACTCTCGCGACCGCGCTGTTGGCGAGCCTGGAGGGCGGGATGCTCCTGAGCCAGACCCGCCGTGACGCCGCGTCGCTGCGAGTCGCTGTCGATGCCGCGCTGGCCTACGCGCGGACGTTCGCCACCTGAACTGGACGGAACCATCCACTCCACTCTGGACGGAACCGTCCACTCTGGTCTAGCGTCGGACTGGACGCTTTCGACCAATTCGAGAGGTGGCCATGAGCGCCCCTTCCGCCTCCGTCCTCGCGACCCGCCGCGGCCAGTTGACGCTGCTGTTGCTGTGCGCGGTCCAGTTCCTCGACATCGTCGACTCTTCGATCATGAACGTCGCGTTGCCGTCGATCCGCCGCGACCTGCACTTCTCCCAACAGAACCTGCAATGGGTGCTGTCCGGCTACGTCGTGACCTACGGCGGGTTCCT
>NZ_CAUVXO010000240.1:7554-8807 GCF_963555865.1 Protofrankia sp. Cr1 | reverse complement strand
GAGCAAGGAACCGGCGGACCGCCCGTCCGCTACCGAGCTGTTGTGGAGCATGATCGGAAGCCCTCCGGCCGAGCAGCAGGCGGCCGTCACCGAAGTGATGCACGGCTGGGCACCCCTACGGACAGAGCCGACGACCCGGCCATCCACTCGCACGTCCGGAAGGGTTGACGCCACCGGACGACGGATCGCGGCACCGGGTCCGACTGCCCGCCCGATCGTCACCAAGCGGACAGGGTCGGTCGAACCTCCCAGCGGCGCTGTTGCCGACCCTGCCGGTACGGGTGGCCCGGCAACACCCGCGCGGCAGGTCGTCTCGACGCCCGCTGCCGGCCCGCCCGCCGAACGCGTCCAGTCCAAACCGCTAGGACGACGGATCCGTCACCTGACCTTCAGCCTGCCGGCAGTCATCGCCGTTCTGGTGGTGCTGGCCGCCGCGCTCGCCGGCTTCGTCGGCCTCTCGTTGACCGGCGCCGAGAAGACGGCCGCGAGCTTCACCCGAGAACCGGTCTTCGAACCCGGGCCGAACCCGTTCCTGCCCCCTGTCGGCACGGACACGGCGGACGTCCAACCACCGCCGACGGTCGGACATACCTACCCGGCGAACACCCCGGGGCTGTACGGCGGAACCCCCAGCCACCCCAGTTGCGACATCGGAAAGATGGCCGAGCTCCTTCGACGCAACCCTGATCGGGCGACTGCGTGGTCCGGCGTCCTCGGGGTCAGGCCCCAGGACGCGCCGAGTCATCTCAGGACACTGACGCCGGTAATCCTACGCACTGACACGTACGTGACGAACCATCGCTATGCCGGCAATCGCGCGGTCGCCATCTCTTCGGTACTTCAGGCCGGTACAGCCGTGCTAGTGGACAGATACGGCAGACCGGCCACGAAATGCAACTGCGGAAACCCGCTGACCGCACCTTCCGCGCATTCGAATCCGACCTTTGCCGGTCCCACGTGGCCCGCATTCTCGCCGACGATGGTCACGATCATCGAAGGATCGCCCGGCCCGCTGGTGTCGTTCACGCTCGTGGATCCGTCGACGAACCGCCCGTTCGTGCGTCCCGGGAGCACAGACGGCGGGAATGACCAGCCTTACACACCTCCACCGTCCACCACGAACCCACCGTCATCGGGTGGTTCGCCGTCAACAGAGCCGCCGTCAACAGAGCCGCCAAGCGGAACGCCATCGGGCGGGGGCTCCTCAGCTGGCTCGCCGTCAACAGAACCATCACCAAGCGGCACACCATCGG
>NZ_CAUVXO010000240.1:6078-7112 GCF_963555865.1 Protofrankia sp. Cr1 | reverse complement strand
CGCCGTCCGAGCCAACCGCTCAGGCCGCCAGCGGAGCTCCCACCGGCCGGGTCAGGCGAGCAAGCGCCGGCCGGGTCTGGAGCAGCTGGGCCGCCTGCGCGAACGCCATCGGGTACACATCGTGTGCCCGGCGTTGGTCAAACAGGTCAAGCGGGTGCCGGACCAACCGACTGATCGCGCTGTCAGGCCGGATCAGGTGCACCGTGCCACCGGTTGCCTTCGTCCAACGACGCATCTCCCGAGTCAGCAGCTGCTCGATGATCCGCCCGCCGGCGCCGAGCACCGGACCGGCGACGGGCGCGATCACCAGGAGGTTGCGTGCGGCTGGCGCCTGGTCGACGGAGGCCTGTGAACGGACTGCGCCGTCCACGTACAACCCATGGCCAACCGGGGAGGGTGGGAACAGACCGGGCAGGCTCGAGGAGGCTGCGACCAGGTCCGCCAGGGGGAAACGTCCCCCTGACAATATCTGCCGGCGAAGCGTGGGCACCCCGACCGCCGCGATCCGAACCCGTTCGTCGTGGGCCTCACCGAACACGCTACGAGCCGTCCGCCGGATCCATCCCGGAATCGGGTTCGGAACCCGGACCGGTGGCACCTCGCACAGAACCTCACGTCCCACGCCGGTGGCCACACACGACGCGACCCATGCGCCGGATGACGTACCGAGCGCGTCCACCTCCTGCAGGGGCACGCCAGCGGCGATCAGGGCGTGGGCGATCCCGAGTCCATAGGCGATGCCGAACGGACCGCCCCCGCTGTACACGACGGTCAGCGGTGGGATGCCCGTGAAGCTCAACACCGAGGCTGTGATCTCCTGCGCCATGTCAACCGCCCTCACACGCTGAGTTCCTTCGGTCCGCCGGCCTGCCGGGCGCTCCGGAGTGCCCTCGTCAACCAGGTACGCAGCGATCCCGCACCGGCAGGCTCGATATCTGGACCGTTCCATACAACGATGTTGGATTACGCAAGCGCCTCGGCCTAGATATCTCAGGGACACCCGCCACGCCCTGTAGGGGTAGGGAAACCACACC
>NZ_CAUVXO010000240.1:2426-5418 GCF_963555865.1 Protofrankia sp. Cr1 | reverse complement strand
TTGGTGGCTCCTGATCCGTCCCGGAGACTCGCGACTGGTGACATCACCTCAGTGGTCGGCGTTGGGATGCAGGCAGACCATCCCGCCCAGCTTGCCGGGCGCTCTTATTCGGTTCGCTCTTTGGAAGCGTAGGGGCATTCGGCGGCGTCGGGTGTCGGCCAGCGAGTGTCGGGCGAAGGCGAAGGCGAAGGCGAAGGCGAAGATTTTGAGCCGGACCGCGTTCCCGGGTAGAAGTTGGGGCGTTGATCGGCTTCGTGATAGTAGCGGTGAAAGGTAGGGGTGATGCCGCCGGAAACCGGTGGAACGATCCAGCTCCAGTCGGCGGGTACAGTCCGCCCCTCTCGCTCCTCCCTGGCAATGTGGGTAAGGAAACGACGGGATTCAGTATGATGATTGCTGACCTTCACCCCGGCGACGCCGAAGGAATGCAGGACAGCGACGTTGAGTTCGACCAACGCACGGTCACGCCACAGGGTTTCTTCGCTGCCGGTGTCGAGCCCGAGACTCTCGGCAACGACCGGCAGCAGATTGTATCGGCCGGTATCGACGAGATTGCGCGCGCCGATTTCTGTACCCATGTACCAGCCATTGAAAGGCGCAAGTGGGTAGTCGATACCACCGATGCGCAGACGCATGTTGGAGATGGCCGGTACGGCATGCCAGCGCAGTCTGAGTTCGGCGAACCAGGAGTATTCAGGATGGGCGAGCTCTACCTCGAGCACGAGGTCACGGGGCACGTCGAACAGTTGTGGCCTGCCGTCGGCGGTTTCGATGACAAGCGGCAGGACCTCAAAAGGACCGCCCGAGCCCTGCCAGCCGAGGCTGCACACGGTCTCGGTGAAGTCGACGTAACGGGGGTCACCGACGATGCCGCCGTCGCGTCGCCGATAACCGGCATAACGGATGATCTGCTCGTTCCATACCCGCGGTCCAGGACACATCGGGGTGTCAGGAGCGAAGATGGAGATCACCGGACGAATGCGGCCATCGTTGTTGGCCTGGCGCAAGTGCTCGCACAGGTGCCGGTGGATCTCCTCGGGTGTGCCGGCATCCCGCCTGTCCAGCACACGCAGGCTCTGCCAGTACAGACGCCCTATGCAGCGGCTGGAGTTGCGCCAGGCCACGCGGGCGCCGAAGACCAACTCGGCGCTGGTGTGAGAGTAGGTGCCCGTCTGTCCGATCTGGGCTCGGACCTGACGCCGACGTTCGTCCAACGGACACGGCTGGTCGGGGTGCTCGGTGTAAAGCAGAGCCAGGAACTCCTCGGCCTCCTTCACGTCGGCTACGGCGTCCTGCCCGAACGCGTGCCGCGGGCGGGACGATTCGGCTGTGGATGCCCTCGTATCAGGCACCGACGGTGCTCGCGGGCGTGCGGTGCGGGCGTGTGATCGAGGTACCGAACACCTCGTCCCAGTACGGGGCGGAGATGCCGAATCCACGGGTGTCGTCGCGGAAGTGATGACGCATGTGCAGCTCGCGCAGTCGGCGCAACAGCCGGTTCTTCGGCCTGGCCTGGTGCAGGTAGAGATGGAACAGGTCGTAGGTGAGATAACCGAAGGCGTAGCCGGCCCCGACAGTCGGCGGCAGGCCACCCAGGCCCGAGGACAGGTAGAAGGCCCCTGCGACCATGGGGATGCTCAGGAGGGGACTGAGGATAGAGCAACGCACGTCCTGCGGGTACTCATGGTGCATGCCGTGCAGGAGCCAATGCAGACGGGCGCCGAAACCCTGCGCGGGCTCGTAGTGCAGCACGATGCGGTGGCCCCAGTACTCCGACAGCGTCCAGGCCACATAGCCAGCCGATGCCCAACCGGCCAACGCCCAGCCACCGGCCTGGCCCAGGGCGAACCAGACGCCGGCGACGATGGCAGGGGCGTACATCACCACGGTGGTGATGGGGCGGACGTGGACGATGTGGTCCAGCAGCGGCGATGCGAATGCGGGCGGACTGTTACCACGCTGGATCGCGCCCTTGCTGCTCATCGTTGCGTTCACAGGTCGACCCCGTTCGTGATGGGCGCGGTGACGCGCTCCTCGTAGTCGCGACGGGCGACGGCGTCGGTGGTGCGTAGCAACTGGTCGGCCTTGAGCAGCCGACCGATCGCGTCACGCCAGCTCTGCGGAAGCAGGAACAGCGAGCGAGTGACCGGATTGGTCCACCCGGGGACGAAGACGTGATAACGAGGGCGGCGGGCAACACCTACTACGGACCGCGCAATGTCGTCGGGGGTCAGTAGCGGGACGAAGCGACCCTTGCCCACTCCGGTGGTGAGCTCGGTGCGGGCCGGGATCGGAAGGATAATCGACAGGTCCACGCCGGAGCCGTGCAGTTCGGCGCGGACGGCCTCGGACAGGCCGACCACGCCGTGCTTGGCCGCCGAGTACGTGGCGCAGCCGGGCAGGCCGACCAGACCAACGGCGGAGACCATGTTGATGATGTGGCCGCGGCCCCGGGCACGCATCGGTCCTATGGCGGCCTTCATGCCGTTGAGGCTGCCCAGAAGGTTGACGCCGAGCTGGTGGCGAGTGGCTTCCTCGCCTTCGTGTTCGAAACGGCCAACCAACATCTCACCGGCATTGTTGACGAGGATGTCGATCTCTGCATGCTCGGCCTCCACCACCTTCCAGAATTCGCGCACGCTGGCCGGATCCGTGACGTCCAGCGGGTGGGCCGTCGCGCCGATGCGGGTGGCCGCAGCGCGGGCGTAGTCGAGGTTGCGGGCGCCGATGGCAACTTTGGCGCCGGCTGCGACGAAGGCCTCGGCGGTGGCCAGACCGATGCCGCGGCTGCCCCCGGTGATAGCGACGACCGTGCCATCAAGATTTTTAGACATGTTTTCTCCTAATATGGAATCTAATGTTCATCCGGATAAATCCTGATTGTCAGCGACTCTTTCGCAGTCGGCCGCTCCTCCTCGCGGCGCGGCGCAGCAAGCGCGTTTCGGTGCGCCTGAGGATGTAGGCGCAGAGCACGACCGCCCCGGCCGCGACT
>NZ_CAUVXO010000240.1:0-2277 GCF_963555865.1 Protofrankia sp. Cr1 | reverse complement strand
ACAAGTCCGAACATCAGGTTGCCGGCATAGGTGGCCGCGGCGTGATTCCAGCGTGAATCGCCGTCGACGACGTTCCGCGACACCACGTTGAGATCCGTGGTCGACGCCAGTGCCGCAAAACCCCAGCGTGCAGGGGCCAGCCAGCTCGCCTGTTCCAACCCGGGGCGGCCGACGACGGGCACCATGCCGCCACAGAGCACCAGCTGGGTCATGGTGATCAGCACGAGCAGCGGCATCGCCTTCTCCGCCTTGTCCACCAGCGCAGAGATCACCAGACCCAGCATTGCCGAACCGAGCGCAGCCACCGCGACCGCGAGTAGCACCTCCGGCCAGGGCGAATCGATGACGGCTCCATGCGCCGGAGCCCGGCCGAGCAGGGCGATCAACGTCAGGATCACCGACTGGACGCCGGTGATCAGCGCCAGGATGACAATCTTCGAACTCAGGTAGGCCGTCGTCGACAGGCCGATCGTCTGTTCCCGACGGTAGATCGCCCGCTCCTTGACGATCTCGTGAACGGCGTTGGCCGTCCCCATCAGGCAGGCGCAGACGACGAGCACCAGCAACACCGTGGGTGCGTCCAGGTTCGACTGGCCGGGTACCACACCCAGATCGTGGCGGGCGCGGACACCCCGCGGTACCAGACCGAGCAGGACCGGGAAGGCGATGATAAGTCGCAGGTAGGAGCGGTCGGATGTGGTCACCGACAGCGCGCGGCGAAACAGCGTTGACAGCTGCGCGAACACCGACTGCTGTCGCAGGCTCGCAAGTTCCGCGGGTGCCGGCCGGGCGGACGGTGCGGTCACGGAGGTGGCGACGTAGAGGTTGGATGCACGGAAGCGGGCCCCGGCATCCGCACCCGAGCTCGCCTCCAACTCGAGGAACACATCGGAGAAGTCGGGCTTGCCGAAGTACGGAAGGGCGCCGCGCGGCGGGCCGAAGTACGCGACATGCCCGCCAGGGGCAAGGACCATGACGTAGTCACACGAGTCGAGGTGGGCCACACTGTGCGTCACCACGGCCACGGTGCGCCCGCCGTCCGCGAGCGTACGCAGTGACATCATGACCGACTTGTCGAGTCCCGCGTCGAGACCGGACGTCGGCTCGTCCAAGTACAGCAGCGATGGCCTGGTCAGCAGCTCCATCGCCACGCTGGTCCGCTTGCGCTGGCCGCCCGACAACCGGCTGACCTGTGTGTTCGCATGCGCTGTCAGCCCAAGCTCGGCCAGCACCTCATCGATGCGCGTCCGCCGCTCATCGGCGCTGACGTCCGGCGGGAAGCGTAGTTCGGCCCCGTATTCCAGGGCCTTGCGCACGGTCAGGGCGGAATGCAGCAGATCTTCCTGGGGCACGTAGCCGATCCGGCGGCGCAGCTCGTCGTACTCGGCGTAGACGTCACGGCCGGCATAGCGGACACAACCGGTGTCCGCGGGACGGAACCCGGTGATGGCGCCCAACAGGGTCGACTTTCCCGCACCACTCGGGCCGATCACAGCAAGCAGGCTGCGCGCCGGCAACCGGAAACTGACATCATGCAGCAGCTGCTTGCCGCCGACCGACACCGACAGTCCCTGCGCCTCGAAGGTGGCATCCCCTTTGTCGACGGCCTCTACCAGCGTGTTGCCTCGCAGTTGGAACAGGTGGTGTCCGACCGCGACCACATCGCTTTCTTTCAGGGATTCCTGAGTCACCCGCCGTCCATTGAGGAACGTGCCGTTGGCCGACCCGACATCGACGATCTCGATCCCGGCGTCGCCGACGTGCAGTTCAGCGTGGCGTCGGGAGACGAGCAGGTCGGCCACGGTGATGTCGTTGTCCGCGCTGCGTCCGATCGACGTTGTGCCGTAGAACAACTGGTGGACGTTGTGGCGCTCGTACTCGAGCTCGGCCCGGCCCGGTGCATTCTTCGCCTCGGCCGCCGACGGCGGTTCGATCATGGCTTTTCGCGAAGCCCGGAGTCCTCGCCTCGGGAATTCCGGACCCACCTGGCCTTCCGGGGCCACCTGGCCCGGGTACACGCTCGGGGCTGTCGTGCAGCAGCGTCGCCAGCTCGGCCGTGGGTGCCTCCGCGGACGGGGCCTGGGCGTCGACCACCACCTCTGGGCCGGTGGGTGCGCCGAGCCGGAAGCTGGTTCGGCCACGGACCATCCTGGTAGCCACTTTTTCGCCGTTCGCCCAGGTCCCGTTCGAACTGACATCCCGCACCGACCATCCATTGCGGGCCGGCTCGATCACCAGGTGGCTTCGTGAAACCTGCACATCGGCCATGACGATGTC
>NZ_CAUVXO010000239.1:6280-9136 GCF_963555865.1 Protofrankia sp. Cr1 | reverse complement strand
TGGGTACCGAAACGGGCACAGGTGCTGGCCCGGATGCGGAAATCGAAGCGGTTCGGTCAACAGGCAGCACCACGGCGATGGCTCCCTACGCCGGCATTATCCGGACAGGTTCGGCGGTCGGCGGCACCCGGGTGTGACCCCAACCGCCCTCTCAGCCTCCTTGTGGCGGAAGCTCCCGCGTTGACGTTGGATGATGCGAACGGTACGGCAGCCCGGACGCTGCCGCCACCGGATCGGTAAAACATCACCGACGACCTCCACGTGTGTCACAGCGTCACCGGGATCGGACGTCAGGTGAGATGTGTTCCGCAGGAGGGTAGGCACCTGGGGTTGTCCTGCGCAGTGCGGCCGCGCCGGCTCTCCTCTTCCGCTGGGAGCACAGATGATCCTGCTGCCATTGCTGTTTTTCTTCATCGGAATCTTCATCGTCGGCCTCGTCCGCGACTGGCGGGACGACGCGGCGCCCAGAGCACTCGATTCGGGCGGACCGCGGCCGGACACCCGCGCAACGACATAGGGGACCAATCGGGATAACAGTCCTATCCGCATGACCGCCCGATCGGCATGACAGCTCGATCGGCCCAAGCGTTCAGACCTCTTTTCGGGCGACCACCCGAAAGGCATTCGCGCGGCGTCCACCATGAAACACCGGCTGCAACGCGAAATCCATCGCTGCGGCAGCCAGAAAAAATGGCGTTGCCAGCACCAGCGCGCTGCCGCGACGCAACCTGCGCCAACCCGTCGGCCCGGCGGGCAACCACGGTAACCTCGGGTCCGGCGCCATCCGCGCCAGGGCAAGGTGAACAGCGGCGGTGAGGTCGCCCGGTCGGTGCACCCGGCCGAACCGGAGTGCGACCGGGCGCAGGCCGCGTTCGGCCAGGGCCGCGGTGAGGTTGTCGGGGGTCGGCAGGTGCAGATGCCGGGGGACCGACCAGCCCACCCAGAAACGCCCGAGGAAACCCGCGGCCGGGCACTGGGCATGGGGAAGCTCAAGCAGGAGATATCCCCCGGCGACCAGTGTCTTGGCCGCCAGGTCGAGTTCGAGATACGGATCGCGGGCATATTCCAGATACCGGAACATGCTGACAACGTCGTAACGGCCACCCAGCTCGGCGGCACGGTCGGCGAAAGTTCCCTGGAACGCATGATCGACCCACCCGCGGCGACCGGCCTCGGTAACTCCCGGCGATGTGTCCAGCCCGTCGAACACGGTATCGGGCCAGATATCCCGAGCACGATCGCAGAAGCGACCGGAACCGGTTCCCACGTCGAGCCAGGCCCGCGGAGCGGCAAATGGTCGTTGCATCTCGGCGCGTTCCCGGTATACCCGCATGCTGCCGGGAAAATATCCCGCAGGACCGTCCACCAGGTCCTCGTGGCCGCAGCCGAAAAAGTCGCCGACCGCATTAGTCAGCCGCGGGTTGACAAAAACATGACCACATCCCCTGCACCGCTCCAACCGGAAACGGCCGGGCGTGAGCTGCTGAAGGTCTCGGGACTCAAGGCGGGTCACAACGTCAGGCGATCCGCACCACGGACAGGTTTCCCGAGCAGGTTCCAGAAGGGCATCGGCGCCCTCCCCGAGCCGGCTCTGAAATGACTCACGGCATCGGCCGGCCGCTATCCGGACATCCTTTTCTGCCCCGTCCACGGGCAGCCCCGAAGACTTCAGCGATTTTTTCCGCGCAGCGGTGCGGCGACCATTCCTGGCCGCGGCGACAACAAATTCGACACCGGCGAGAATCCGAACGACCGGGCTGCGCGCAAGGTCGCGTGGTTGCAACGGCACCCGCCCGAAACAGACGAAGAAGGGCTGTAACCAGAAGAGGACGGTGGCCACCAGCGCCCAGCCCAGGTTGACGGATCCACCGCAGACCATGGCGATGTCCCGAAACGTCGGGGCGAGCAGGTTCAGCGGCTTAGCGCGGTAGGTCCGTTTCTGTACGCGCGCCCTGCTGACCGGATCATCCCGGGCGGCGCTCAGCCCAGGTACGACCACAAGATCCGTGCCGGTGGTCGCATAGTTCTTCAGCCGGGCGATGATGTCGACGAGCTCGACCGGGTCGAAGCCCTCCCGCTGGCCGATGCCGGCCCGGTGCAACAGCTCCGCGTCCGCGAGGATCGCCTGAAAGGCTCCACGGCCGAGCGCGGCGCGGTCGGTCCGGTAGGTCCGGGTGTCCACCATCCGAGCGACGTCGAGCGCGCGTTCGACCGTCAGATCAGCGGGGATGAGGTCGAGTACCCGCAGGCGTTCGCGCCTGGCGTGGTTGCTTGCGGCGCGGCGCGCGGCGGCGGTGAGCCGGACGTCACGGGCGACCAGGAACTCGTGGCGCGGATCCACCGGCCGGCCGCTCGCGGGCACCGTGTCCAGGCGACGGAGCCGGCCGCGCAGCCGTATCCCGTTCGCGATGATCCCGACGCACATCAGGATCGGCAGCCACCACAACATCGCCCGGCATCGCCTCCTGACCGGGCTAAACCATCCTGACCGGGCTCAAGCATCGTGATCGGGCTAAACCATCGTAAGCAGGTGGTCCGCGGCGGCCGTGACGCCGCCGGCCGCCGTGAAGTCCTCGCGCAACCGCCCGGCGGCCGTGCGGAAGGATGGGTCGTCCAACACTGACGTGATCGACTCGCGCAACGCGGGCGCGCTCACCCGCCCGAACCGGACCCGCAGACCGGCGCCAGCGCGTACGACCTGCTCACCGATAATCGGCTGGTCGTCCCGGACCGGCGCGACAACCAGTGGAACCCCGTGCGCGAGCGCCTCGCAGACGGTGTTGTTCCCGCCATGCGACACCACCACGGACAATCGCGGCATCAGCTCAACCTGCGGCACGTAGGGTAGCAGGAGAA
>NZ_CAUVXO010000239.1:4743-5682 GCF_963555865.1 Protofrankia sp. Cr1 | reverse complement strand
GCCGTTGATATCGCCGCCGTTGATATCGCCACGCGCGATGCCCGATCCGAGCGCGCCGAATTCGGCCGCACCGCTTGTGGGTGCATTCACGAAGCCGGGCGGCGCCACGACTATCGCCTGCAGCCGATGCGCGAGCGGATCAAGGGCCTCCACCGCGATCCGCAGAAATCGCCCGCCGGCATCTCGGGTCACAGTCCCCAACGAGACCAGCACATGCTCCCGCTGCGGGTCGAGCCATTCCCAGGGGAAGGCCGGCGCCGGTCGACGCCAGCCGGCCGGCGTCCCGACAAAGACGTAGTGCCCGGGGAAGTCGGCCGTCCGCAGCATCTGCGGCACTGAACAGATCAGGGTCAGCTGGTCGGAAAAGCGCAGATCGCCGACGCGCGCGTCGTGTTCTGACACCCCCTGGGCACGCTGGAAGTCACGTAAAGTATCGACGACCCATTGCCCGACCCCGGTGAGCACCTCATACGGGTTGTCCAGTTCCGCGGACGTGGTCGCCAGGGTGGCCCACGCCAGGCCGCGACGGCGGGCGACCAACGCCGCACCGATCGCCTGCTGGTCCACCACGAGCACATCCGGCGCGAACTCGTCGACCAGAGCCTCCACATCCGCGACCATCGACGCGGCCAGTGGGATGAGGAAGTCCTCCCACAGGAACTTCAGCGATGCCGGGCCACGCAGCGTCCTCGACCTCTCGCTGATGGCAGCCTGATCGGCGCTGGACAGTTCGCCCGTCAGCGGAAGCAGGGCGAGTCCGGGTGGCAGGAGCGGCCCGATCACACCGGCGTGGCCGGCGATGGCGGTGTCATGACCGCGTTCGGTAAGTTCACCGGCGATTCCGGCGGCCGGGTTGACATGCCCGGTCAACGGCGGCACGACGAACAGAAAGCGACTCACGGGGATGTCACCGGGCCGGCGTCGATCGCCGCATGATCC
>NZ_CAUVXO010000239.1:3136-4408 GCF_963555865.1 Protofrankia sp. Cr1 | reverse complement strand
GGGGCCGCGGGTGTAGGTCGGCATCGGGTGCTCGCGGTCGAACAGCCACCACCGCATCAGCCTGCGCAGGTATTCAGCGGCCTCGCGCAGCACGGCATGCGTGTGATGCTCCAGGATGATCAGCGTGCAGTTGCCGACAAGTCTGGCGAGCCCCTCGGCCTGCCCGATGATGTCGGAGTTTCCCCCATAGACCGCGAGTACGGGTATGTCCAGACACGCCAATCGCTCGGGTGAGAAGGCGACGGTGGCGAGCATGTCCTGCGCGATCGAGGTGTCCCGCAGCAGTGACTGGGCGCTGCGGGTGATCCGGCTGACGGCCCGACCGGCGGACTCCGCCAACCACTGTTCGACCTCGACGTCGGAAAGCCCGACCAGAACCTGCGTGAGCGACCTGGCCATCTCAGCGCCTAGGCCGTCGATGAGGAACGGCGGTTCGATCAGCGTGAGGCTCGCGACCTGCTCGGGAAACTCCAGCCCGTAGGCCAGCGCCATGGTGGCCCCATAGCTGTTGCCGACCAGGTGGACGGGACTGTCGACACCCAGTGCGTCGAGCATCGCCGCCAGATCCGCCATCGCGTTCGCCATGCCGTAGCCGGCCGGCGTCCGCTCGCTGCGCCCGTGACCCCGAAGATCATAACAGATCACGTCAGCGCCCGCATGGGCGAGACTGTTACCGAGCGAGAAGTAGAAACTGGACATGTTGTCCATGACCATGCCGTGCACCGTGACGACAACGGGCGACCCCGGTTGCGGGCCACCGTTGGGTGGCAGCCGCTGGACGTGCAGCCGGACGCCGTTCGCAAGAATCTCGGCCACTGCTACGACCGTGGGGCGAGACAGCCGGCGATGTAAGAGACCACCTGCCCGACCTTCATGTTGATGACCTCGTCGACACCCATGCCAGCGAGAAAGCCGACGAAGTCGACCATGTCGCCATAGCGTTCCCGCATCCGATCGGCAAGGGTGACAAACTCGATGCTCTCCAGTTCGAGATCGGTGTTGAACGACGTCTCCATCGCGATTTCCAGATCGATGACATATTCCTCACCGATGATGTCACGCAGCAACGCCGCCACCTCACCGAGGACCCGGGCCTCGACCACAGCCCGGCCGTCGGCCGGCGCCTCGGCGGAAACCAGCGCGTACTCGGTCGTCATGTCCATGCTCCTTCGCCGCCTTTTGGACCGCTCTCTGCGGTGCTTTCATTCTTGTTCTTTCCGTTTCCTTCGCCGGCGCTCCACCGGTTTCCGCTGGCCGCCCGCTCGACCGCCG
>NZ_CAUVXO010000239.1:1212-2863 GCF_963555865.1 Protofrankia sp. Cr1 | reverse complement strand
GGTCCGGCACGGGCTCGCCGGCCGCGTCGATCAGCTGGTGGGCGACCCAGCGTACGTGCGCTCGCGGAGCGTCCACGCGGACCCGGAGATGACCGGGTGCCACCGTGTCCACGACGAACCTCTTCGGCTGGCCCGCCAATCCGACGCCGTCCGCCTTCGCCACCGATTCCTTCGCGGTCCAGAACCGGGTGAACCACAGTGCGCGCCGGTCCGGGTCGGCGCCGGCGACCTCCGTGAGAAGGACCTGTTCCGTCTCGGCGAGGGCGAACGTCTCGACGCCCGGCGCACGCGACGCCACCCGCTCGATGTCGATGCCGACATCGCCCTCGGGATGCACCAGCGCCACGCCGAGGAATCCTGTGTGGGCCAGCGACACATGTGGCGGCGCCGCGATCGGTGTGCCACCACGGTCGGGCAACCGGTCGATCACCGGCCGGCCCGACGGCTCGTTCGACACGCCGATCTCGATGCCCCACACGTCACCGGCGCCGCCGTCCCAGAGCCAGTGGCGGACGGCGTCCTTCGCCGCGATCCGTCCAATCAGCCACTGCCGCGCCGCCTTCGGATTCCTGGCGGCAAGCGCTGCCCGCTCGTCGGCGTCGAGGTGGTGACGCAGCATGAGCTCGCGGGATGCGGTGTCATGCCATCGCTCCCGGACGAACACCCATCCGCCCTCGGCGCGCTCGGCGATCGCGCTGCGCGCCGGACTCAGCAACATCGACCACGTCACGTCATCCTGGGAGAACCGCCGGTCCTTCCAGCCCTCGATCACCGCCCACACTGTGCCGTCAGCGGCCCGTATCTCCAGGTCGGCGGTGACGGTCGTGTCCCCCACGTCGCGCACCCACACAGTGCCAGTCAGCCGGTCGCCTACCACCGGAGGCGGGCCGAAGAACCGCAGGGAGCGGATCGTCGTGGGCAACAGGAGCCAGTCCGTCCGGAGGTACTCCATCGGCCAGTAGCCGAACAGCTGGCCGGCGGTGTCCAGGAGCGCGCCGGGAGCCTCGGTGACGACGAACTCGCCGTGGACGCCCTTCGGTGAGATCGGCCCGACCGCGACCAGGCCCTGGAAGCCGGGCCCGTGGAACAACCGTCCGCTCCGGTAGATCGACTGTCCGTCGACCACATCGCGTCGCAGGTCGGGCAGTGGTTCATCGGACGGCGTCGGCGGCGCCGGGTAGTCGTCGCCAAGGATGACCGTGCCGCGTGCGTACCCCTCGACATTGACCATTACCGCGTCCGGTCCGACCGCGACCGCGGTGATGGTCACCTCGACCGCAGGCTCGATCGCGAGCCAGCGCAGCGCCCGGATGTCGGTCAGCCCGAGCGCCACCCGACCGGGCGCGAACGCCCGCGCCTCATCGATCATCATCTCGAGCAGGGTGGTCATCGGGATCACCGGGAAACGGTCGGCGAGATGCGGCCACCCCGGCGGCTGGCCGTAGAAGCAGTGATCAATGATGTACGGCATGGTTTCGATCGACAGTGTCCGCCGGACGCTACGCGGCGGCCCCGGCAGCGCGGCCGTCACGGCCGCGCCCGGCTCTGCCCCCGGGGCTGCGGCCGGCGGCTTTCTGGCGGCCCACCGTCCGACGACGGTCGAGACCATCTCGTTCGTGTCCGCCATGAACGCGGCGAATTCAGCGAGAAC
>NZ_CAUVXO010000239.1:0-837 GCF_963555865.1 Protofrankia sp. Cr1 | reverse complement strand
GGCCGCCGGCGCCGCCACGGCCCGGTCCACCGTCGGCAGCAGGTCCATGCGCGGGGAGGCTCCCTCGACCCAGAGCGCTGCCGCCACCCGCCGCAACTGGTCAAGACCGCTACGTTTCGGGGTGTTCGTGACGACGGTCAGGTACTCGGCGCGCGCCATTGTGTCCTGCACGAAACCGGCGATGCTCCCCGTGCCCACCGCAACGAACACCCGCACGCCCGCGGCGTACAGCGCTTCGGTGAGCCCACGGAAACGGACCGGCTCCAGCAGATGGCGCGCGAACAGGTCACGGACGGCGGCAGGATCCTGCGGGTACGGTGCGACCGTCGTCGCCGACCAGACCGGCACCGTGGCGGCGCCGATCGGGGTCCGCGCCACGTCCATACGCACCCGGTCCAGGTAGGGCGCGAAGAACGGGGAGTGGAAGCCGGACCGGAACGGCAGTATCCGGCACAGCACACCCTGGCCGCGCAGCCGCTCAAGAGTGGTAGTGACGCTGCGGCGCCCCCCGCAGATGATCGACTGATGGGGGCAGTTGTCATGGGAGATCACCACATCCGACAGTCCGTCGATGGCTGCGACGGCCTGGGACACCCCGCACCCCAGCGCACCGAAGACCACACCGGGCACATCGAGAGAACTCGGATCGAACGAGTTGATGAACCTGTCCACGAAGTCATCGGCGATCAGTCCAGCGGAGATCATCGCATTCCACTCGCCGATGCTGTGACCCCCCAGGACGTCCGGGACGATCCCCAGCCGGCGCAGTGCCATGTCCAGGATGCGTCCCACCTCGACGCTGGCGACACCGTGCGTGCCCAGTACCCCACCAGTGCT
>NZ_CAUVXO010000238.1:0-7573 GCF_963555865.1 Protofrankia sp. Cr1 | reverse complement strand
GGTCGAGGCCACGGCCACGCTGCCCAGCATCGTCTATACCGATCATCGGCCGGTGACCCGGGCTGATCCCGCGGTGGTCCTGACGTTCCGGGCGATGCCAAGCGGTCCGGACGGGGTGTCGGTGCGACCGTCACCATCCGGGGCGGCTCCTGCCTCGGGCTGGATGCCGGCGATCGATCCGGACGCGGTGCACGTCCAACCGACCGCCTACGAACGGGCGTTCCGGGCGATCCTGGCCACCGACGCGTTCCGTGTGCACGGGCCATCGCTCGTCTACGGGCTGGCGTACTGCGACCCTGCCGCCGTCATCGCTGCCGCCGATGGGATCGTCGCCCAGTGGAGCCAGCGGACGTAATGACCACCCACGCGGCTACGGCTGGTAACCTAAGACTGGGTCACCGGCCGTTTGCATCACTGCGGGTACGAACAGCGGTGCTGTGCGGGCGGCTGCGGCGGCAGTCCGGCGGCACGATCTGGTGTCGCGGACGGTTGGCCCTGGCGGTAGACGTGCCGCGTGCCTCTGGCGGGGTCGGGCCGTGCGTGGCGCTGCACCGTTGACCAGATGCGCTCTCAGTGTGATCTTGTCACGGACCTCTGGCTGAGCTGATCTCCTCCGTCGGTTGGGCAGGCTACGCCCTACCCCGGGTGGGGGGTTCCGGGGTAGCCCTTCGGGTGTCCGGCCGGCGGAGGCGATCAGCGGACCTGCGCACCTCCTCCTCCCCTCCGGAGAGAGGGCCGGGTCGGGGGCGGAGCCCACGGGAAAACCCCCGCGACGACCGGCAGCCGCCAGGCCGGGTCCGGAGAGGGACTGCGACGCGAGCGGGACGGCCAGGATCGTGCGGATCGTCGGCGGCAAGGGCGGATACGGTGATAAGGACGGTCACAGGCAGATGGCGGGGGACGCGACGCGCCGACGCGCCGGGCGGGTGGCGGGCGACGCGCCGAGCCCCCAGGCGCGACGCGCGGCGGGCGTGGTGCGGACCACGTGGCGGCCGAAGGCTGCCCTTGAAACCGTAAAGAAAATTGGCGACGAGTCATTTTGTGTATCATTCGGTTACGGATTGTAAGATTGCATCGCTGAGTCTTCTCCATGGCGCGTTGCGTTCGCAATCGACCGTGGATTTGATCTCGACGACTGTGAGCTGTGTGTTCTATGGTATGGAGGTTGATGGTTTGGTCCGCGCGGTGGTATGAGGTGACGAATGGTGGTGGACTTGCCCGAAGGTCTAAGGCCGGGCGACCGCATCCGGCTTTTACGTGAGTCGCGGGGCATGTCGCGGCCTGTACTGGCGGGCCTCTGCGGACGTGGCCCTGACCGGCTCAAGAAGATTGAGTCCGGCGAGCGTGAGATTCGTAGTCACGTGTTGCTCGTTCGACTAGCCGCCGCGTTGCAAGTAAAAGATCTTTCGTTGCTAACAGGACCGGTCGACCTAGTACAGTCAGTCGATATTGGGAAACTGAGCCATCCAACTGTCCCTCGAATCTGGGCGACTATTATGTCTCGGCCCTTCGCAGCTAACTTTGAGACACGACAAGGAGCAGGGGAACTACAGGGTCGTGTCGCTGCGGCGTGGACGCTTTGGCATACGTCAGGTAGGAATCGTTCAGAGGTCGGAGCCCTGCTCCCAGATCTGCTCAACGCGACGGAGGCCGCGGTACGACAGAGCGAAGGTAAGGAACGACGGCGTGCGTTGGTGGTGCTGTGCGACGTGTATCGACTCGTGCAGCAGACAACGGCCTTCATCGCGCCAGCAGAGATGGCATGGGTAGTGGCCGACCGGGCCATAGCAGCAGCGCAGGAAGCGGATGACCCGACGGCGCTCGCGGCGGCGGCGTGGAACTGGGCAAATATTCTGCGCTCGGCTGTCTATCCTGAGGAGGCACTTAAGGTTGTGACAGATGCTGCCGCATTACTTCAGCCGTTCATCGCGGCCGGCACTGATAACAGCCGGGCAATATATGGCGCTCTCCAACTTCACGCGGCAGTAACCGCAGCCCGGGAGGGCCTAGAGGGGGATGCTTGGCGATTCTGGGATAAAGCCGATGAGATCGCTAAAAAGTTGCCTAATGGGTATGTTGAATCTACAACTGTCTTTAGTCGTGCAAATGTTGACTTTCACGCCGTGTCGGTTGCAACTGAGCTCCGGACAGCAGGTAAGGCACTAGCTTTTGTCGATAAACTTGATCCCGATTCTATGCCCTCGAAAGAGCGTCGATCGCGGCTCTGGGTTGAGGTAGCGCGGGGATATCTCCAGCGCGGTGAGCACATTTCTGCCTTGCACGTGTTAAAGATTGCTTACTCGATTTCACCAGAGACAGTGATCTATACTCCAGCAGCCCGTCACGCGACGACGGAGGTCTGGCTTCGGTCGCCTCGTGGACTGCGCGGTGAGGCCGCGGAGCTAGGACGGGAGATCGGCGTCACTCTAGGATAGGGACAGAGTCGATAGTAGGGACAGTCTGTCCCCCTTGAGTCTGCATTATCGCCTTACGCTGCTCCAGCGGCTCCGGACGGGCTGAGTGCGTCTCCCCGTCCGGCGCTGCGGTCGAAACCGGGCTCAGGGCGTGCAACCGTCTGGGCTCGTGCGAGCGGGTCGGCCCCGGGCGGAAGTTGCGTTCGTCCGTTCGGCGTCGGCCTATTGGCGGGGCAGACGGAAGGGAGGAATGATCGTGGACGGTTTGGCCACGCTGTACGCGCTGGTTCAGTTCGACGGTGACGAAAAATGGGCAGTCTCGGGAGTGCTGCTCGCCTTTGAGAGCGTGACCGCTGCCGATCGACATGCCCGGACAGCTGGGATCGGTGATTATGCGGTGGGGCCTGTCAGCTTCACCGAAAGCACTGCTGCTCCGGCGGTTCGCTGGCACGACGGCGCGAGACAGTGAACGGAAATGATCTGTATCCCTGGAAATGTCAAGGATCTTTACCAGAGGTACAGGACAATCCCAGGGCGTGTGCGCCAACCCTTGATCCACGTTTGCTCGTGGTGTTGGCATTACGACCGGAACCACTGTTACGTGCCGGTTATTGGGTAACAGAAGGTGAGGCACTGGCGTTCCTCGAGGGACAGCGTGCTGCATTGGATGCAGTTCATTCGATCCTGGTAGGAACGCGGCAACCGCGACACCGATAGCGTTCGGTCGTGCGGTCCGAAGTTGACGGCGCCGAGATATGACTGTCATAGAAGCTTGGACAGCACGAAGATACGCGGGGAAAGGAGCGTGAGGCGGTCGTCCATCTGGTCGACGCGATGAACAGAAGGTATACCTGTGGAATAGTGACCTAGCCGCCTTTTGAACCTGACCTGTTCGACACGCTCATCTTATGAAAGGTTGGAGAAATGGAAATTCCGATTGTCGATGAAAAAGAAAATGATCAGATCGATCCGTCGCTGTTGATCGTGCATGTCGGTGACGCCTGCACGCTAACGCTGGGCCAGGGAAAGGGAAGCGCAGAGGACAAGCGACGGGCCTACAACTGACCTGAGCTGCGTGTGCGGCTGGTAATCCAATTGTTGGGATGGCCAGCCGCACGCGGGCACGAGGAAGGTGGATTTAGTGCGTTGGTTCGGTGGATTCAGCGGGGGGTGCCTTGCGCCTCGGTCACCGGTCGGTGGACGGAGGGTTTGGACTTCTATTCGAGATTGTTGGTTGATCGGAAAATGGGATACGGATAATGTACAGATCGTACAGAATGACCGTGGCAACGTGGCGGTTATCGGACTGTGCGAAATTCCGGGTGACGATTTGGCGCGGTTGGCGATTGGTTGCATTCCTGATGATGTGGCGTGGCGATGGTCTGGCTGCTATACGGTTATCCAGATTACCGACGATGGGACGACGGTCTGGACCGATCTTGGCGGTGCTTGGCCGATCTACTATGTCGCCGCTGATGATGGGCTGTACTGGTCCTCCAGCGCCCGTGCGTTGGCCGCATTAACGAACCAACGACCAGATCTAGACCGGTTAGCAGCATGGTTAACAGCTCCGTATGTCCCTGCGCTGCTCACCAGGAGGTCTGCGTTTGCCGGTGTTGAGCTTGCGGAAGCCGGATACCGGATGTCCTTCCCGAGAAGCGGCAGACCTAGAAGGCAGCGCATGTGGTGGCCGGCATCGACGAATGGTGACCCTGCGGTCCGGCTTCGCACCGAACTGTCTGCCGCTGTTGCGGTTCGGGTTGGCTCGGCGTCTGCGCCAACCG
Source organism: Protofrankia sp. Cr1 (assembly GCF_963555865.1). Classification (NCBI taxonomy): domain Bacteria; kingdom Bacillati; phylum Actinomycetota; class Actinomycetes; order Frankiales; family Frankiaceae; genus Protofrankia; species Protofrankia sp. Cr1. Next base: position 3,375 of record NZ_CAUVXO010000238.1, on the reverse strand, counting down.
TGGACTTATCGGGGGGCTTCGACTCAACAGCGCTTGCATTGCTGGCAGCCGAAATCCTGGCTCCGGACCGGAAAATAACCGGGGTAACGGTACACCCTGAGGGGATTACCCTGGGGGGCGACATGATGTATGCGCGAGAAGCCGCTCAGCACCCCGGAATCGTTCATCGATTGATGCCGCTAGGGCCGATGCACGCGCCGTACAGCGCGCTTGGCTCGGTACCAGCTACCGACGAACCGGCCCCGTCCACCATTGCACACGCCCGATTTGCCGGCCAACTTCAATGGATGCGGGAAGAGTTCGGGTCGGATTGCCACATGACTGGGGATGGTGGCGACAGCTTGTTGTGCTCACCCCCGATTATTCTCGCCGATATGGTGAGCACGCGTCGATACCATCGTGCACTGATCGAAACAATCTGGTGGGCACGCGTGCGGCGACTACCTGTATGGCCTCTACTGGTGACCGCGTGGTGCAATGCCCGGGTCAATCGGACCGATGCGCTCCGGAAGCTAGCGGATACGCTACAGGTCGGTAAAGTGGGGCGTGAATGGGATGGGGATATTGGTTGGTTCCCGACAGTAGCGGCCCCTCCATGGTCGACACCGGATGCGCGGGATCGGGCTGCCGCCGTTGCGTATAGGGTTGCCGGCGAATTGACACGTCTCCCGCGTGGAGAGCTCGCTACCTTCGTTACTGCCGAGGCAATGGCAGAAGTTGGGCGGTCCGCACGGTCCGATGTAGAGATGGCCGAATATTATGGAATAAATCTCCAGAATCCATTCATGGATTCGCGCGTCATTCACGGTTATTTGTCAACACCGCTAATTGAGCGTCCCGGTCCAGCTGAATATAAACCAATCTTGAGTCGGGCGCTTTCAGACTTATTCCCAGCGGCATTGATAAGGCGCATCACGAAAGGGGATTTCAATCCTGATCACTACGCCGGGATGCGGCTAAATATTGCTGAGCTTAATAAGCTTGCCGATGGTCACCTAGCGGACATGGGCCTTGTCGACCCTGGAGTCCTAAGACGGGAACTCAACCTGGCGGCATCCGGACTGCCGGTTGCATTCTCGGCCGTGGAACCGGCTGTAGCGGCTGAAGTGTGGCTCCGTGCGCTCAATTCAGCCTCTCCGGTACGATGGCTTGATCATAAAAATAGCCAGGGGGCAGCGTGAAGCGCTATGTCACAGCTCCTGATCATGTCGTGGCATGCGACCTAGGGCACGTCACGGTGCTAGTGGACTACCATACTGGGACAGTGAATACGCTGATCGGTCCGGCTGCCCGATGGTGGGCTGACCTTGCCATATCAGGACGGACGGATGGACCAACGACACTTGATGACCGATCGGCGGGCGTGTTGCTCGATCAACTGGAGTCGGCCGGAATATTGGTCCGTACGTCGGGACCCCTGCCGTGGGCGGCACCAGTGATCGGGCAAACCTGGTTACCGAGCTGGGGTACGCAGGAGATGACGGTCGGGCGGCCGGAACTGCTTCCTGTCCCCTTGCGGTCGATGTTACAAGCGGTTCTTGCACTAGCTTTCATATTGGCTGTGCTGCGATTCGGGCGAGGGCAAGGACGTCTGAATCGAGTTATGCGGCTACTTGGATGGGCCAGTCGGCGAGCCGCGGAACCGGCTGAAGCTGAAGAGGCAGTGCAGGCGATCCACGCGGTACGTAGGGCTGCTCTGCTTCCGGTTGGCCGTGTGGCCTGTCTCGAGGAATCGGCTGCTGTGACGCTAATGCTGGCTGCGGTTGGCCGACGGGTGAGGTGGTGTCATGGGGTGGCGGCAGACCCCGTGCGTCTGCATGCTTGGGTAGTGACCTGCGATGGCGAGACAGTGGTAGAGCCCGTAGGAACCGCACGATTCACCGTGCTACGTACCATCTGAGAAATCGGACGACGGAGGCGAGAACGATTACCACCGAGCAACACAAGCCAATCGTCTGGATTCGTGGCGAGTTGGCCGGTCTCGGACCTTATCGCCGCGATCTTGTGGATCTTTACTGGCGCTGGGAACAGAACCCTGCGGTCATCATCGGCTACGGTCGTCAGACGCCAGAATCCCTGGACGCGCGCAGGGAAGGCTACGAACACCAGGCGCGAGGTACTGATAGCCAAGCCAGATTCACTATTTATGACTTGACGGGTCGGGATCCCGTACCTGTTGGTACCACGGCGCTAATAATCGATCACAATGTGAGAACGGGTGAGTTCATTATCCAGATTGGAGATCAAGAGCATCGATGCAAAGGGCTTGGATCGGAGGCAACCAGACTGACGCTCGACTATGCTTTTCATATTACGAATCTGCGGTGCGTCTATCTGTCTGTATTGGCCCCGAATACTCGTGCCGTCAAGGCCTACGAGCGAGCCGGATTCCGTAAGATTGGCGAACGTCGGCAGTCAGGCTATTGGCTCGGGCAACCCGTGAACGAGGTGTTGATGGATGCGGTGCCGGATGAATTCCCTGGTCCGTCCGCTGTCAAGCAACTAGCTGGCGAAGTATTGTAGCTGGCGACATCACCCGCGACGGCGACCAGGTCCTCCTCCGGCTCGGCGACCCGCCCGTCCCGGTGCCCGAGCCCTTCGCCGCTCTCCTGCTGGCCGCCGCGGCCAACCGGGACAACATGACCACCGCGACGAACCCGAACAGCCGCTGGCTGTTCCCCGGCCGTCGCGCCGGCCAACCCTTGCACCCCGGCAGCCTGCGCGAGCAGATCCGCGCCCTCGGAATCCCGATCCAGGCCGCCCGCACCGCCGCCCTGCGCCAGTTCGTCCTGCAGGCACCCGCCCCGGTCGTCGCTCAGGCCCTCGGCTACCACCCGATCACCACCCAGCGGCACCGCGCCGACGCCAGCGGCACCTGGACCCACTACCCCCCGGCGACCACGGCAGAAAGGAGCCCACACCGCCGGTCGTCACCTGACGATCGGCCTCACCAACAGCGACGATCAGTGAATTCGATCTTGCGAATACAGGTCAGTCGAACACGCGACTCTGCCAGTCTCGACCCCCACCCGACCCCGTTACTTTCGCGCATACCTGGCGGAACGCTGAGACCGCCAGGTGGTCACCGTGTGCCCTATTAGGACGACGACGACAGCCACCGCTACGAGACGGATTACGCTCCATGTCGTCACGGCGACCGATCCTTGCAACGAGGCATCGAATTCGAGCCGCTGCGACGTATCGACGATAGCCACTAGTGGAACCAGCACACGGAAAGGAAGGCCGCGAAGTCCATGATTTCACGCCAGGTTTCCAGCCAAGCCCAAAAGAGGGCCGGCGACGCAAGCAGCTATGCACCAAAACACCGTCATTGACCAGAATTCGTACCAAGAAGTAATCCGTGTTCGCCCGGAA
>NZ_CAUVXO010000237.1:3662-8065 GCF_963555865.1 Protofrankia sp. Cr1 | reverse complement strand
TGTTGACCGAATTGGTGGTCTATCTCGCCCTGCATCGCAACGGGATACCCACCAGCGACCTCAATACGGCGATCTGGCCACACGGAGCGTCCGGCGAGGTGGCGGCGGCGGCACTCGACGACGCCCGCGCCTGGCTCGGGCCAGCCAGCGGCGGTGGTCCGCGCATCACCATCAGCGACGACGGATGCTGGCGGCTCGCGGACGATGTCCGGTGTGACTGGGACCTGTTCATCGCCTACACCCACCGGTCCGGGTGGCCGGATGTCAACACCGATGCCAACACCGATGCCGAAGAGGACCTCATCACCGCGTTACGACTGGTCACCGGGCCGCTGTGGACGAACCTACCCGATCACCGCTACGACTGGCTGGCCTCGAGCCCGATCAGAACGTCCATAGCGACCACAGTTGTGGATGTTGCCCACCGGCTTGCCCAACTCACGCTCGGCTATGGCGATACCGTGACCGCCGTTGCGGCATGCCGGACCGGCCTGCGCGCCGTACCGACGGCCGAGGTCCTGTGGCGAGACCTGTTGCGTACGGTTGCCGCCCGGCGCGACCGCAAGGCGCTGGAAGCCGTGATCGGTGAGACGTACCGAGTGATCGCGCCACCGCGAAGCGGTCTGAAGGCTCAGGCCGAGACAGAGGCGCTGGTACGGGAACTGCTGTCGGGATTGCGCCGCCGATAACCGGGGCGCTACCGATAGCCGGGCCCCGGGGTCCGCGGGCCGTAGAGGATCAGCCGTACGGCCCGTTGACCCGGTACGGCGGGAGCGCGGAAGGCGGCGGTTGCCACGGCCCCGGCATCGGCAGCATCGGGCCGCGGGCACGGGCGCCGAACAGCGCAAGTACCGCGATCGCCGCGAACGCGGCGAGATGAACATCGGGCAGGTTCAGGTTGGTTCCGCCAAGGGGCGCGAGAAGACGCGGCGAAATTGGGATCATGAACGACGGCGCCTTGAGCCGCAGCAGCGCCACCGCAACGGTGGCCCTCGCTGCGAACAGGAAGAAACGGTCCGACCGGCGATCACAGAGCAGGCCGAGTGCCACCAGCCCGATCACCACGGCGAAGCTGTCCACCACATAGATCATGAGTCTCGGCTGGAACATCTCGAGTGCGCAGACACCGGCCGCCACCGCCGCGATGAGAAATGTCGCGCCTCCGGACGGCGCCAGCAGACTGGCAAGAAGCAGCATCCCTCCGATGACGAGCGTTCCGATCAGGCTCCGCTGGTCGGAAAGGACGTAGGCCTTCCAGAGGGGATTGGCTGGGATGAACAGGACGACGCCCAGCCCGACCGCCAACGTGGCAAAGGCCGTCCAGCGTCCGGAGCTCCAGCCAGCCGTCCAGCCTCGCCAAGCGAGAACGACGGTCATGGAAACCGCAGCCCCTATCATGATCATCCACCAGCCTGCACGACGTGGCTCATGAATGATCTCGCGGGTCCAACCGAGTTCCGCCAGCGACATCACAGACAGGCCGACGACGCAGCCGCTCGCGAAGTCACGCCCACTACCCCACCGGTTTGCGGCCACCAAAGCGATGAGCGCCACCGGCAATGCCAGGAACGCTATCCCGAATTCGCCGAAAACATCCCATACATCACGGTTCCGGTAGAGTCCGGGCGTCCGCAGCGCGGAGGGAATCAGCGTCAGGACAGCTGCCACCAGCAGGACGCCCAGAACCGGCGTCGCCATCGGCACGGAGCGGCCGAACCAGCCCTGTTGAGGTGGGCCCGGGGGGTCGAGCATGCCGCGCACGTCAGGCGCGGCCGGCGGCGCAGCCCGGGATGCGGTTGGCAAAGGCGGCTGCGGTGTCCGCAGCTCCTCCTGGGCGGGCCGCTGCCAGTCCGATGGGGATGGTGCGGACGGAAATCCGGTATTCGGGGGTCCGGCGTAGCCCCCCGCCCCTGGTGGCGGTGGGGTCTGCCAGCCCGACCACGGAGCTTCCCGGCGGGTGGCGGAGGGCTGCGGCGGCCCGTACGGGTTTGCCGGCGGTGGGGCATCGCCACCACGGACGAGACGGGTGGCGATCTGCTCGGATTCGGTTATGCCGTGGATGTGGTGGCCGGTGAGACCCGTCACCACATCGGCCGCGGTGGGGCGCTCGGCGGGTGCCTTGGCCAGCGCCCTGGAGATCACCGAGGCGACCGCTACCGGCATGCCAGCAAGATCGGGAGGACCGCCGAGGACCCTGGCCATCGAAGCGGTCGGGGTCTCAGCGGCAAAGGGATGCCGGCCGGTCGCGGCGTACGCGACGCAGGTCGCCCAGGCGAAGATGTCGGCGGCGGGTCCGGCACGCTCGCCGGAAAGCTGCTCGGGTGCCATCCACGCGATGGTTCCGATGCTGAAGCCGGTTTTCGTGTTCACTGTGGCGTCGGACAACCGGGCGATACCGAAGTCGATGACCTTCGGCCCGTCCCATGCCATGATGATGTTCCCGGGTTTGAGGTCGCGGTGCACCACGCCGGCGTCATGGATGACGACCAGGGCCTCGGCCAGCCCGACGGCGAGGCTCATCAGCGCGTTGCCGTCCAGGCGGCCACGTCGGCGCACGGCGTCGGCCAGGCTCACCCCGTCCACGTATGCGGTCGCCATCCACGGACGAGGGGCGTCGACATCCGCGTCGAGCACTTCGGCCACGAAGGTGCCACGAACCCGCCGGGCGGCCGTGACCTCCTGCCGAAAACGCGCGCGGAACTCAGGATCCGCGGCGACGTTACGGTGCGGGAACTTGATTGCCACCGGCGTGTCGTCCGGGGCGAAGCCCTGGTAGACGACGCCCATGCCGCCTTCACCGAGACGGCCGTGCAGGCGGTACGGCCCGACCGAACGCGGATCGTCAGCAGCAAGCGGCGCGAGCACCCGATCCCCTCTCGCCGACCCCGATCACGTGCGGAGATTACCCGACCGCACAGGCCCCACCCGCATCCCGGTCATAAAGCCGTCGGAAACCTGGTCGGTACCCATCGGCTCACCGTATGATCCGGACCCCGTGATTCTAGGCGCCTGTGGCGAAGTTGTCCATTTTAACCGAAATGTACGGTTGCCTTCCATGCGGATCTTCAGCTGGTGCAGGTGTCCGCATAGGGCAGATCATGTGTGTACAAAGTCCAGGTCTCCTGGTCGAGTGAGGTTCCAGCAAACGCGCATGCCCACGGCAGCGCGTTCGTGCGCAGCGTGTCGAAGACGGAGACATCCCAGATTTGAATGGTGCGATCATAGCTCCCGGTGGCAAGGGTGTGGCCGTCCGGTGAGAACGCCACCGACGTCACGGTGCCGGCGTGGCCCCTGAGCGGGATCCCGAGGGGCTGGGGACCGGTCGGGGTCGTGAGATCCCACAGGCGAACGGTCTTGTCATTGCTGCCACTGGCAAGGATGTGGCCGTCGGACGAGAACGCCACCGACGTCACGATGTCGGTGTGACCGGTGAGAGGCGGACCGATGGGGCGAGGCCGGTCCGGGCTGCTGACATCCCACAGGCGCACGGTGCCGTCGTAGCTTCCGCTGGCGAGGATACGGCCGTCGGGCGAAAACGCCACCGACGTCACCGCACCGGTATGGCCGGTGAGAGGCGAACCGACGGGGCGGGGCTGACCCGGGCTGCTGACATCCCACAGGCGGACGGTACTGTCGTAACTTCCGCTGGCGAGGGTACGGCCGTCGGGCGAAAACGCCACCGACGTCACAGTGCCGGTATGGCCGGTGAGAGAAATGCCGATGGACTGAACACCTGCCGGCGTGGTGAGATCCCACAGGCGGACACCGTTGTCGTTGGTGCCGGCGGCGAGGGTATGGCCATCGGGCGAAAACGCTACCGACGTCACCGCGCCGATACGGCCAGCGATGGGATCAGTAAACGGCGAGCCGACGGGCCGGGATGGTTGGCTCGGCCTGGTGAGATCCCACAGACGGACGGAATTGTTGTCGTCGTTACTTCCGGTGGCGAACGTATGGTCGTCAGGCGAAAACGCCACAGCCGTCACCGCACTGGTGCCGCCAGTGGCAGGTGGGCCGACGGGCCGGGATGGTTGGCTCGGCCTGGTGGGATCCCACAGGAGCACACTGCTGTCATTGCTACCGCTGGCAAGAGTCCGACCGTCCCGGGAGAACGCCACCGACGTCACCGCGCTGGTCAGGTCGCCAGGAGACGCGCTGGTCAGGCTGCTAGGAGATAGGCCGACGGGGTGGGGTGGTTGGCTCGGGCTGGTGAGATCCCATAGGAGCACACTGCTGTCATTGCTACCGCTGGCAAGAGTCCGGCCGTCCCGGGAGAACGCCACCGCGGTCACGACATCGGTGTCACCGGCGAGAGGCGGATCCACCAAGCGCTGTTGGCCCGGGTCACTGAGATCCCACAAACGGACGCTCTTGTCATTGCTGCCGCTGGCAAGAGTCCGACT
>NZ_CAUVXO010000237.1:0-3191 GCF_963555865.1 Protofrankia sp. Cr1 | reverse complement strand
GTGTGACCTCTGGGCAATGGGCCGAGAGGTATGGGAGCGGTTGGGGTGGTGAGATCCCACAGGCGAACGGGGTTATTGTAGTCGTAACTTCCGCTGACAAGAGTATGGCCATCGGGAGAAAACGCCACCGACGTCACGGTGTCGCTGCCGGTGAGGGGTTCACCGAGAGGGTGGGCTTGACCCGGGCTACTGACATCCCACAAACGGACGCTGTTGTCATTACTGCCACTGGCAAGAGTCCGACCATCAGCCGAAAAAGCCACCGACGTCACGATGCCCGTATGGCCGGTGAGAGGTACACCGATGAGGTGCGGTTGACCCGGGCTACTGACATCCCACAGACGGACATCCCTGTCATTACTGCCGGTAGCTATAATATGACTGTCAGGTGAGAACGCCACCGAGGTCACCGAGGTGTTCTGCGCGACCGTGATCCCGCGATAGGGGAAGCTCGCGAGGAGCTGCACGAGACTTTCCCGGGTTTCCGGACCATTTTCGTCGATATTGTAGGCGGCGATGCCGAATCGGAAGGCACCGCGTGGATCTTTCTCTCTGCTGGCGGTGGATTGGACAAGCATACTGAAGGCGATCGCGGAGCGCCGCGCCCGCTCAGCGCCATGCTGGGCGTCGCGGGCGCTGCGCTCCTGCCAGAATGCGACGCCGGCGGCGACCATGGCAACGAAGAGGAAGCCCGAGAGAATTCCGATTCTCTGCTTTCGGTATTGCTGCTCCTGACGCCGGATACGCAGTGCCGCCGCTTCCTTTTCTCGGTGCGTCTCCTCCTCTTCTTCGCGTCTTTTCTGAAAGTAGCGGTAATGAGCGTCGAGAAAGGCCTGTCCGGTGGGGTTGACAGCGACTACCGCCTCGTCCGACGTGGACGGTTCGTCAACGGTGGGTAACCCGAGAATCGTCAGGTTGGCGTTGACCCGATTGGCGTCCCACAGGAAGCTGGAATTCTGATCGGCATTCTCCCACTCGGCAGCAGCCTGCTCCACCGCTCGTGCGGCTCCCAGCGCCACCTCTTTTTCCGTGATAGCTTTATCCAGCGGGGGCCATTCGGTCAGCAGTTTCTCATGTGTTACCCTGAACCAATTTCCGGCGGCGCCATGATCGGCGACGAGCAGCCGCCTGTCAACGAAAACCTCGAAAGCCCGCCGCAGGCTTTCAGAGAGGTCGCTCTGCCGGACCTGCCGTCGTGCTCGTCGCCCTGCCTCGTCAATGGTAACCAGCCTGACCAGGCCGGCCAGCACCTCAGGTTCAGTCAATGCGCTGTCTTTCATCGCGGCAGCGAGTGCGGCGTCGGCATGCTTTGTCAGAGCACCGGTGACGCCGCCGATGCGGTCGTACTTCTCAACAGTCATGGTGTCGCCACGGGAGAGGCCGTCGGCGAGTTGGTGAAGGGCGAACGCGAGCAGGGGAAGCGCGTCCCCGCTTTCGGCGTCGGCGGACAGGCGGATCAGCAGTTCCTCTTCCACCTGTATTCTGGCATTTTTCGCAGGCTCTTTGATGACAAGTGGTAGCATACCGGGCGCCAGCGGTCGCAGCAGAAAGGGCTGTATGTCGGTATCAACCAGCTCCGGTAGCGTGCGCAGATCGTCGAGGAATTCCGATCGCAGTGTCGCCACCAATCGCACCGGCCCGGCCAGCGCCTTGTCCAGCAGTGCAGCAACCTGTGCCCGCTCGGGGGCCGGGGCACGGGTGAACAGCTCCTCAGCCTGGTCGAGGCCGATCAGTAACCACTGCACGGCAGTGTAGTCCCGAGCGCCGAGCAGTTCTTCCGCGCAACTCCTGAGCCCAAGCAGGTTGGGATTGTCGAGCTTGGCGCGTACGTCGGCTTTTGACCAGCCCAGCCTGAGCTTGTTCGCCGTCACAGTGAGGGCCTGTGCCAACCCGGAGACCGGATCGTCTCCGGGAACCCACCGGTCTGCTACCAGCCAGGCCGGATCCTTCTTGAATAACGGGAGCAGCCCCGCCCGCATCAGCGATGACTTGCCGCATCCGGATGGCCCGACCACAGCCAGCAGGCTGCGGTCCGGACTGGTTGCCCGCAGCAGACTCGCGAGTTCCCGGGTCTCTCCGGACCGGCCGAAGAACATCTGGGCCAGGTCAGAACCGAACGCACGCAGGCCGGGGAACGGATTGTCTCCATCCCGCCAGGTGGTCCGCCCGCCAGCAACAATATCACCCAGGTTGTCTGCGAGCTGTTTACGGGCAGCCTGCCGGTCCTCGTAGTACCTGATATAGTGAAGATCTTCCATCAAAGGATGTTTACCGCCTGCTTCGACTGCCAGCGGCAGCAGGCGGCAACCGCGCGAATCAGCAATGCCGACTTCGGCGGCACACCAGTTCGACGCTACGAAGCTTTCGGTCACGATGCAGACAACCGCGTCGGCATCCCGCAGCTCCTGATACAGGCGCTGCTTCCAGTTCTCGCCGACCGGCATACCCCCGGCCAGATCCCGAGCCAGAAACGGATCATGCCTATCAGCGCGCAGCCAATCGAGGATCTCAGTCGCGACGGCCGAATCCTCCGTCGCATGGCTGATGAAGACTCTCGCCACTGCCACCTCGAAGTTATGATCATCGAAGCAAAGGACCCGGACGGTGCCGATACTAACCCGGTGGCGTCGAACGGTTCAGGATGCCGGCGGCCGCCAACGAAAGGCTACCCACCCATGAACTGGTACCCAACAAAAGCTTCGCCCGCTACGGAGGAACAACACGGTACAGAATGGGTGGATGAAGCTCCTACTCGTGGCCGACACGCACATACCTCAGCGCGCTCGAGACCTGCCGGCACCGGTGTGGATGGCCGCCGACGCCGCGGACGTGGTGATCCACGTCGGTGACCGGGCGCGACCAGCGGGTTGCGAACGCCCACCCCGACGCCGACATCGTCGTCTGCCGACCGCACTGCACCTTCACGACCGCGATGATCGCCGATGGCCGCCTGACTGCTGTCGAGCTGCACCGGCTGCCGTCACGCTGATATCGATTCGGAGATCACCCGCCGATGCTGTAGTCTTGCCCAGTCGGTCCGCTAGGGTGGTCCGGCAGGCGCTCGTAGCTCAACGGATAGAGCACTTGACTACGGATCAAGAGGTTGGGGGTTCGAGTCCCTCCGAGCGCACGCTGGTTGAGGCAGGTCAGAGCCCCGCAGCCGATCACACGGCGCGGGGCTCTGGGCTTTT
>NZ_CAUVXO010000236.1:3507-8029 GCF_963555865.1 Protofrankia sp. Cr1 | reverse complement strand
CCCCGTCCGAGCCTGCGGCGACGATCCACCCACAGCAGCACACCGGCGACGCCGACATCCCACAGCGACTCGTACAGGAACGTCGGGTGGTAGAGCGAGACACCGGCAACGAGCTGATGCCCCGGGTCGATCCGCACTGCCCAGGGCAGATCGGTCGCCCGGCCGTAGAGCTCCTGGTTGAACCAGTTACCCCAACGCCCGACCGCTTGGGCGAGCACGAGCCCGGGGGCCGCGGCATCCTCGAACAGGCCGAACGGCGTTCCGCGATGGCGGCAGGCCAACCACACGCCGAGCGCGCCACCGGCTACCCCGCCCCAGATCCCCAACCCGCCGTGCCAGATCTTGAGCGCGTCGAGGGGATGGCCGCCGGCGCCGAAGTACGCATCCGGGCTGGTGATGACGTGGTAGATGCGCGCACCGACGATGCCCAACGGGACCGCCCAGGCCGCGGCGTCCGCGGCGAGGCCGGGCGGCTGGCCACGGGCCCGCAGGCGCCGGTCGGTGACGACAATCGCGACCAGGACACCAAGTATGATCATGAAGGCATAGGCCCGCAGCGGAATGGGACCCACATGCAGGACGCCCGTCGACGGGCTGGGAATCGCGGCTAGGACCACGGTCGCCAACGCTATACCCGACATTCCCGTGCCCCGGCAGGGCGCCTACCCGGCTGTATCCCGGCCGACACCGGTGGCCAGAGCTGCCGCGAGCCGTCCCACCGCCGCAGCGGCGGTATCGGGATCATCGCCCGCACGGTCGGCGTCCATCAACACCTTCACCAGAGCCGAACCCACGATCACCCCGTCGGCGAAGCCGGCGACCTCCGCCGCCTGGGTGGGCGTGCTCACGCCCACACCCACACAGACCGCAGTGTCGCTGACAGCTCGAACCCGGCTCACCAGCCCAGGCGCCTGCGCACCCACCACCGACCGGGCGCCGGTCACCCCCATGAGCGAGGCAGCGTAGATGAAGCCCCGGCTGACCTGGGCGATCCGCGCGATGCGCGCATCGGAGGAGCTCGGGGCGACCAGGAACACCGGGTCGAGGCCGACCGCCGCGGCGGCGGCCAGCCACGGTTCGGCCTCCTCGGGGGGAAGGTCCGGGGTGATCGTCCCAGCCCCGCCGGCAGCCGCGAGATCCCGGGCGAACGCGGTGACCCCGTACCGCTCGACCGGGTTCCAGTAGCTCATGACCAGGACGGGGGCACCGGTGGCGGCCACCGCCTCCACGGTCGCCAGGACCTCACGTGTCGTGACACCACGGCTCAGCGCGGCATTGGCCGCGGCCTGGATCACCGGACCGTCTATGGTCGGGTCGGAGTAGGGCAGGCCGACCTCGACGATGTCCACCCCCGCCTCGACCATGGCCCGCATGGCGCTGACACCACCGGCGACCGAGGGGAAACCCGCCGGCAGGTAGCCGACCAGGGCTGCTCGCCCCGCCCCGCGTGCCGTCGCGAACGTGTCACTCAACCGGCTCCGCTCACCGCCGAGACGGCTCCGCTCACCTGACAGACTCTGCACAGCGCGTCCGTTCCGTCAGCTCATGAATGATCGAGAAGGTCGAACCACCGGGCCGCAGTGTCAACATCCTTGTCGCCCCGACCGGAGCAGTTCACCAACACGACCGCGTCGGGACCCAGCTCGCGGGCGAGGGCGAACGCGCCGGCAAACGCGTGCGCACTCTCGATCGCGACCAGGATGCCCTCCAGCCGCGCGACCGTCGCCAGCGCGTCCATGGCGTCATGGTCGTCAACCACCCGGTAGGTCGCCCGGCCGGTCTCGTGCAGCCAGGCGTGTTCGGGACCGATGCCCGGATAGTCGAGCCCGGCCGAGATCGAGTGCGACACCTGGGTCTGCCCGTCGGCATCCTGGAGGAGGTAGGTCCGCATCCCGTGCAGAACGCCGGGTGCCCCGCCCGCGATCGCGGCCGCGTGGCGTCCGGTCGCCACCCCGTCCCCGCCGGCCTCGACACCGACCAGCGCAACGGACGGGTCGGCGATGAACGGGTGGAATATGCCCATCGCGTTGGAGCCGCCACCGACGCAGGCCACCACGGCATCGGGCAGCCGCCCGATGCCGTCGAGGACCTGGCCGCGGGCCTCCACACCGATGACCCGCTGGAAGTCACGCACCAACATCGGAAACGGATGCGGCCCCATGACCGAACCGATGCAGTAGTGCGTCGTGTCCACCGAGGCCACCCAGTCCCGCATGGCCTCGTTGATGGCGTCCTTGAGGGTCCGGCTGCCCGAGGCGACCGCGACGACCTCGGCGCCCAGCAGCCGCATCCGCGCGACGTTGAGCGCCTGACGGCGGGTGTCCTGCTCGCCCATGTAGACCACGCAGTCCAGGTCCAGCAGCGCACAGGCGGTGGCCGTGGCGACGCCGTGCTGGCCGGCACCGGTTTCGGCGATCACCCGGCTCTTGCCCATCCGACGGGCGAGCAGGCACTGGCCGAGCACATTGTTGATCTTGTGCGAGCCGGTGTGCGCCAGATCCTCACGCTTGAGCAGGATGCGGGCACCGCCGACGTACTCAGCCAGGCGGGTCGCGTCGGTGAGGGGGGTGGGCCGGCCGGCATATGTCGCGAGCAGCCGGTCCAGTTCCGCGGTGAACGCCGGATCGGCGCGGGCGGCTGCGTAGGCCGCCGTCAGTTCGTCCAGAGCGGCGAACAACGCCTCCGGCACGAAGCGACCGCCGAAACGGCCGAAGTGACCGGCGCTGTCAGGCACAGGGCCGCCCGGGACGACACCCTCAGGAGCGAACCCGACGGTTTCGGCGGTGGTCATCGTCTGACTGTATCGGTCAGCATCGGTCAGCCGCCTCTTTCGGTCAGCGCCCCACCCGGGTCGCCGGGTGGGCACCCGCGGTGACCAGATCCGCGACCGCCTGACGGGGATCACTCCCCGTCACCGCAGCCTCCCCCACGAGGACCGCGTCCGCTCCCGCCGCCGCGTAGGCGAGCAGGTCGTGCGGGCCGCGCACACCCGATTCGGCGACCTTGATGACCCCCGGTGGCAACAGCGGCGCCAGCCGGGAGAAGGTGTCGCGATCGACGTCGAGCGTCCGCAGGCTGCGTGCGTTGACGCCGATCAGACGCGCGCCCGCATCGACCGCGCGCACGACCTCGTCGCAGTCGTGCACCTCGACCAGGGCGGTCATGCCGAGTGACTCGACCCGATCGAGCAGCCCGACCAGGCGCGGCTGATCGAGCGCCGCCACGATCAGCAGAACGATGTCGGCGCCGTGTGCCCGAGCCTCGAAGACCTGGTACGGCGAAACGATGAAGTCCTTGCGCAACACGGGCACGTCCACCGCCACCCGCACCGCGTCCAGGTCTGCGAGCGACCCGCCGAACCGGTGCCGCTCGGTCAGGACGCTCACCGCCGCCGCGCCCGCAGCCTCGAACTGCGCCGCCAGCGCCGCCGGATCCGCAATCGCGGCAAGATCGCCCTTTGACGGTGAGCGACGCTTGACCTCGGCGATCACCGAAACGGCCCGGGTGCGCAGCACAGCGAGCGCGTCCCTGGGATCCGGGACACGCTCCACCCGCCGTTTGAGCGTCGCCAGGGAGACCACAGCTTCGCGTTCTGCAAGATCCGCCCGTACCCCGACCAGGATGTCGTCAAGGACGCTCATCGGCCGGTACCCAGGGCTGTCGCAGCCATGGCGCCGATGTTAGGCCAGGCATCGGCCAGCGGCATCAGACCCCCGTCGACGACGGCCGACCGCCACCCTCGGCGATTGCCCGTCGGTTGACAGAAGCCGGAAACGCACCGACTTGGGCCAGCTGGAAAGCCCTCCCGCGTCGGGCATGCCCGCTGCATGTGCACGTATCGTGATTGTCCTGTCGTTGTCCTACGATGCCGATTGCCGCCGAGGGTGCGGCGGACCAACTGGGCCGCGCCGGGCCGGTCCGCCGACGAACAGCCGCCGGTCACGTCGGGTCGTCGCCCCGGTCGATGGCCTCCCAGGCGTCGACCGGTCGGGCGGCCGCCGTCTGATAGCGGGGGGACAGCGCCGACCACGTGTGCCCCCGCAATGCCACCAGGGCGCCGCCGAACGCCAGCAGTACTCCTCCGCCGGTGGCAAGCCACGGCGCGGCCGTACTCCGAAGGTCGCGCAGATCAGCGGTGAGGCTCGGGGCGATCTGGCGCACCTGCGAGGCGACGCGCACAGCCGGCAGCGGGTCGGCGGCGATCCGGCCCGCGACGACGGTGACCACGACCCCGGCCAGCAGAACCGGCAGACCGACCAGTGCCCGCCCCCGTCGCCTCGTGGCGGCGATCGCGACAACCCCGGCCAGCCCGACCAGACCCAGCCCGGCCACGGCCGGGGCAAGATCCGAACCAGACAGCTGCACCGCGAGCGGCGCGGCGGTGACCGGTTCCCCGGCCACGGCCCCGTCCGCGACACGCAGATTCACCCAGGTCACGCTGACGGTGAACAGGACGAGCGCGGCGCCCAGCAGGCAGCAGAGCACCGCCGCAGCCATCTCCCCGCGTCCACGGCGGCCGGTA
>NZ_CAUVXO010000236.1:0-3114 GCF_963555865.1 Protofrankia sp. Cr1 | reverse complement strand
TCCTGCTGATCGGTCATGTCGGGAGGCGCAGCGACTCGGCGATCTCGATTGCCCGCAGCACCGCCGCCGCCTTGGTGCGACTTTCGTTGTTCTCGGTCACGGGCACGGAATCGGCGACGATGCCCGCGCCGGCCTGTACGTAGGCCCGCCCGTCCCGCAGGACAGCGGTCCGGATGGCGATCGCGGTGTCCAGATCGCCGCCGAAGTCCAGATAACCGACCACGCCTCCGTACAGGCCCCGGCGGGTTGGCTCAAGCTCATCGATGATCTCCATCGCACGCACCTTGGGCGCACCGGTGAGGGTGCCCGCGGGGAACGTCGCCGTGAGCACGTCAACAGCCGACCGGTCCTGCGCGACCTCACCGATCACGGTGGAGACGATGTGCATGATCTGCGAGAACCGCTCGACCGCGGCGAACTCGACCACCCGTACCGAGCCCGGCGTACAGACCCGTCCCAGGTCGTTGCGCACGAGGTCGACGAGCATCACGTGCTCGGCCCGCTCCTTGGGATCGGCCAGCAGCTGCGCGGCGAGCTCGGCGTCCTGTTCGGGTGTGGCGCCACGGGGACGGCTGCCGGCGATCGGATGCAGCAACGCGTGCCGGCCCGTCACCTTCACATGCGCCTCCGGCGACGATCCGACGACATCATGATCATCAAAACGGAGCAGGTACATGTAGGGACTGGGGTTCGAGGCCCTCAGGACCCGGTAGATGTCCAGGGGCGCAGCCGCGGTCGGGCGCTCGAAGCGCTGGGAGACCACGATCTGGAAACACTCGCCGGCCCGGATCTCCTCGATGGCGGCTTCGACGGCAGCCTCGAAACGTTCCGGAGCGGTACGCGAGGCAAAGCCTGCGAGCGAGAGATCGGCGGGCGCCGTGGTGGTCGCGACCGTCGGCTCGCTCCACTTGCCGAGATCGGCGGTCATCGCCTCGAGGCGGTGCACGGCGTCGTCGTAGGCTGCGTCCGGGTCGCCGTCGCCGCCGGTGAACACGTTTGCGATCAGCAGGCAGGAACCGTCGCTGTGATCGAGTACCGCGAGGTCGGCGGTCAGTATCATGCGCAGCTCGGGCATGCCCAGGTCGTCCACGCAACGGGACGGGAGCCGTTCGACCCGCCGGACGATGTCGTAGGACAGGTAACCGACCAGCCCGCCGGTGAGCGGTGGCGCATCCGGCAGCTTCGGAGTGCGCAACGCCACCTGCACCGCGCGAAGGACGTCGAGCGGGTCCCCATCGGTGGGAACACCCGGCGGCGGCTGGCCGTCGGTCCAGACGGCCGATCCGTCTCGTTCGGTGAGGGTCGCCGCGGCCCGGACACCGATGAACGAATACCGCGACCACACCCCGCCGTGCTCGGCGGACTCCAGCAGGAACGTTCCCGGCCCTCCGGCGAGTTTGCGGTAGATCCCGACCGGGGTCTCACCATCGGCGAGCAGGCGGCGTGTCACCGCGACCACCGGGTACTCGGCTGCGAGCGCGTGGAAGTCGCCCCGGCCCGGGCTGACCTCGCCTGTCGTCACGACTCGGCTCCCCTCACAGGTTCCGTGGCAGGTTGCATGGCAGGTTGGGTGGCAGGTTGCATGGCAGGTTGGGTGGCAGCGGCCGGCAGGCTGCGGTTGTCGAAGCAGGTTCGGCGCCCGGTGTGGCAGGCCGGACCGTGCTGGTCCACCTGGACCAGCACGGTGTCCCCGTCGCAGTCGAGGGAGACCGACCGAACCAGCTGGCGGTGGCCGCTGGTGTCCCCCTTGACCCAGTACTCCCGGCGGCTCCGACTCCAGTACGTGGCACGCCCGGTGGTGAGCGTACGGTGCAGGGCCTCGTCGTCCATCCAGCCGACCATCAGTACCTCGCCGGTGTCGTACTGCTGCGCGACCGCCGGGAAGAGACCGGCCGGGTCACGCTTGAGCAGACCGGCGATGGCGGGGTCCAGACGGGACGCGGAGGCGGGCACGAGCCCATTGTGCCGTGCGCCGGTCAGGTGAGGTCCCCGTCAAGGTCATGGGCCACGCCCGCCGTCCACGAGGCGTGCAAGCGCCGATACACACCGGGGACACCGACGAGTTCGGCGTGGGTCCCCTGCGCGACGATTCGACCGGCGTCGACGACCACCACCAGATCCGCAGTCTCCGCCGTGGACAGTCGGTGGGCGATCGTGACCGATGTCCGCCCCCGGGTCAGCG
Organism: Protofrankia sp. Cr1; assembly: GCF_963555865.1. Classification (NCBI taxonomy): domain Bacteria; kingdom Bacillati; phylum Actinomycetota; class Actinomycetes; order Frankiales; family Frankiaceae; genus Protofrankia; species Protofrankia sp. Cr1. The sequence goes on along the minus strand of NZ_CAUVXO010000236.1, from coordinate 932 downwards.
CGACCAACGCGCGGGCGAGCCGCACCTCTGTCGCCGGGTCGACCGACGATGTCGCCTCGTCAAGGACGAGGAGGTCCGGTGCGGCGACGTGGGCGCGGGCGACGGCGACCAGTTGACGTTCTCCCGCGGACAGCGAGCTCCCGCGCTCGCCGACCCGGGTGTGCACACCGTCCGCCAGCCCCGCAACCCAGTCCGCCAGCCCCAGCGAGGTGAACGCGGCCATGACATCGGCGTCGGAGGCCTCCGGACGCCCGTAACGGACGTTGTCCGCGATGGTCAGATCGAACAGGAAGCCGTCCTGCGGGACCATCACGACCCGCCTGCGCAACGACGCGAACCGCACCTGCTCCACGGGCACGCCGCCGAGCAGCACCTGACCGACGGTCGGATCCATCAGCCGGGTCAGCAGCTTGGCCAGGGTGGTCTTGCCCGATCCGGTCTCGCCGACCACGGCGACCCTCGTCCGGGGCGCAATGTCCAGGTCGACGGCCGCCAGGACGAGCGGTCCCCCCGGATAGGCGAACCCGACACCGTCGAAACGCACTCCGAGCGGGCCTGGCGGAAGATCCAGTCCGCCGTCGGGGCCCGGGTCACGCACGTCCTGCGGCGTGCCCAGAACGTCGAGCACACGACGCATACCGGCGAGGGCGTTCGCTCCCTCGTTCAGCACCTCGGTCAGGGTCTGCAGTGGCACCACGAACAGTGTGACCAGGAACAGGAATGCCACCAACCGGCCGGCGCTGAGATCACCGTCCACCCCGAGCAACACCCCGCCGACCACCACGGCGCAGGTCGCGCAGGCCGCCACCAGCTCGCCCGCCGAGAAGACCGTGGCGACCATCCGCTGCGCGGCGGTCTGCGCCGACCGGTAGTGGTCCACGGAGGTGTCGACCCGCGTCGCCGTGCGCGCCTGAGCACCGTAGGCGCGCACC
>NZ_CAUVXO010000235.1:5129-8100 GCF_963555865.1 Protofrankia sp. Cr1 | reverse complement strand
GGTCATCCCTGCCTACGCGCAGCGCCGTGACGTCGCGCCGTCAGCGACGACGTCGGTTCGGGGGCGTCAGTGGCGGAAGGCGCGGATCGGGGTTGCGAGGATGGCGCGGGCGCCGATGGCTTCGAGCGCGTCCATGACGGGCTGTGTCTGGCCGGTGGGGACTAGGGCGCGGACGGCGAGCCAGCCTTCGCGGTGCAGGGGTGCGACGGTGGGTGATTCCAGCCCCGGTGTGATCTCCACTGCCTGGTCGAGGGCCGCTTCGGGGACGTCGTAGTCGATCATGACGAAGTCGCGGGCTACCTGGACGCTGCGCAGCCTGCGGACGAACCGCTGGGTTGCCTCGTCGGCGCCTGGCCTGGGGGCGTGGGGGCGGATGACGACCGCTTCGGAGGTCATGATCGGCTCGCCGATGGTCGTGAGGCCCAAGCGGGCGAGCGTCGTGCCGGTTTCGACGACGTCGGCGATGACGTGGGCGACCCCGAGTCGCAGTGACGTCTCGACGGCGCCGTCGAGACGGACGATCTGTCCGGGCTGGACACCGTGCTCGGCGAGGTACTTGGCGACGATCCCTGGGTAGGAGGTCGCGATCGAGGCGCCGGCGAGGTCGCTGACCGACGTGGCGGCGCCGGGTTCGCCGGCGAAGTAGAACGTTGATCGTGCGAATCCGAGGGACAGGATTTCTTCGGCTGCCGCGGCGGAGTCGATGAGCAGGTCGCGTCCGGTGATCCCGACGTCGAGGCGGCCGGAGCCGACGTAGACGGCGATGTCGCGGGGACGCAGGTAGAAGAACTCGATCTGGTTTTGCTCGTCGATCAGGACGAGTTCCTTGGCGTCGGTGCGGATCGGATAACCGGCCTCATGGAGCATCGTCATCGCCGGGGCGGAGAGCGAGCCTTTGTTCGGGACGGCGATGCGCAGCATGAAGATCCTTTGTACTCGTCGGTGAGTAGGGCGACAGTGTGTCAGAAGCCACGTCGGGTGACACTTCATTTTCGGGCCGGCCCGGCCGCGTCAGACCGACGCGGCCCGATGCGTTCATCTCCCGCGTCCGGGCGGGCAGGCGAGCAGCGCGCGGTGTCGGGCACGCGCGCCGGCGTCGGTGAGCCCGGCGATGTGGTCGACGACGATCCGCAGGCGGGCCGGATCATCGTCGGCCGTCGCCCAGGCGTGTGCGGACGGCAGGTCGAGTGTGTGCGGGGCGTCGGCGAGCAGCGCGTCGGCGAGCTCGACGAGTGTCTGCCGCTGACGGTGCCGGCGGTCGCGTCGAGACGGTGCTCGCAGGATGTGATGCAAGGTGAACGCTCGTAGCCAGGCGACCTCCGCAAGGGACTCGACCGGTACACCGAGGCGTTGCCGCTGGCGGCTGTGCGGGCCGTGCTCGGGCCGGGCCTGGGCAACGGTCTCAGCGATGTAGTGCTCGGTGAGCGAGCGGGTCAGATGGTGCAGGGCGGCCTCGGTATGAGAGCTGCCGTCGTAGTCGTCGCGGACGAAGGCCGTCACGGCTGGACGGCGTGCCAGCTCGGCCGCGGCGGTCTCGATGTCGGCCGCCGGAAGAGTGGTGATGCGGTCGGCGGCGAGGAGGGCGATGGCGGCGCGTTCGCCGCGGTCGGCGAGCAGGTTCGGGCGTAGGAGGCGGGCGCGGATGCCATCGTCGAGGTCCGCGACGGCGTTGGCGATGTCGTCGGCCCAGTCGACGATCTGCGCCTCGAAGGAGGGGGTCGGCTCGGTGTGCCCGTGGCGGAGCCAGGCGAAGGTGGGCTGGTCGTCGTCGTAGACGCCGAAGCGGCGGTCGCCGGGGCGGCGTGGCCAGGGGTATTTGCAGGTCGCGTCGAGGGCGGCGCGGGTCAGGTTGAGCCCGGCGGGTGCGGTAGGGGTTCCGGGTTCGAGGCGGGTGAGAATCCGCAGGGTCTGCGCGTTCGCGTTGTAGCCGCCGGCGGGCCGGGCGATCTCGTCGAGGGCGGTTTCGCCGTTGTGCCCGAACGGGGGGTGTCCGAGATCGTGGGCGAGGCCGGCGGTCTCCAGCAGCCATGGGTCTGCGCCGAGGGGGGTGCCGATCGCGCGGGCGATGCGCGCGACTTCGAGGGAGTGGGCCAGGCGGGTGCGAGCGCTGCGGCCCTCCTCGACGTCGAGGGCCTGCGGCTTGCCCGCCAAGGCGCGTAGCGCCACCGAGTGCACGACCCGGGCGTGATCGACGGCGAACGGCGAGCCCGGTCGGCTTGCCGGGCCGGCGCCTGGCTCGTTATGAAGGCGCTGGCGGTCGGCCGGGGTGTAGCGGTACCGGCGGATGCTCATATCGGTTCCCCGTGCGCGGTGCTCTCGTCGAACAGCCGGTGCAGGACGGCGGGGTTGAGGTATCGCCGGTAGAGCGGGTCGTCGGCGAGGTGGTGCCGGGTGGCGTCGGCGAAGGCTGCCTGAAGGTACATCAGGCGGCGCAGCAGGCGGGCGTGGATGGGGCGACGGTCGGGGTCGAGGGTCTGGCCGGGGGGCAGCGCCCGTAACGCCACCGTGTTGATCAGCCGGTTGGTGTCGAGGAGCCGGAGCCGTCCGCCGGTGTCGACGGCGAGGTTCTGGAAGCGGGTGTCGATGATGTCGGGAAGCAGCATCGGCTCGCTGGCGGCCCGGTCGAGCAGCTCGCGGGTGACGCCGATGAACTGGTGCAGATCGTCAACGCAGGCCGGTGGCAGGTCTGTGGCGCGGGTGCGGTTGAGCGGTCGTGTCGTGTCGACGTCCACCCATTCCTTGACCAGCACGGTTTCGGAGATGTGGGCGGCTGGATGGCAAGCGAACAGGCGCTGCGCGGGCAGGAGCTGGGGCAGGGCCGCGTACACCTGTCGTAGGTAGTGGTATTCGTCGCGGACCTTGCGGATGGTCAGCTCGGGGCAGTCGACGGTGAACAGCTGGATGCACCACCGGCTGCCCGGTCGGCGGAACACCTCACTGTGCTCGCCGTCACCGACCCGCTGGTAGCGGG
>NZ_CAUVXO010000235.1:0-4672 GCF_963555865.1 Protofrankia sp. Cr1 | reverse complement strand
CCGAGGGGCGTGTCCGCAACGTCATCGCCGGCTGGTCCGCGCCGGGTCGAGGAGTAGGAGCGCGCTGTCGGTGACGATCGCGTCGGCGCCGAGGCGGCGGGCGCAGTCGAACGCCTCGGCCGCGGTGTCGACCAGGGGCTCACCGGGCCCGTTGAAGGAGGTGTTCAGTAGGACCGGGGGGTGCCCGCGGCGGGCGAGTTCGTCGAGGACGGCGGCGACGAACGGTTCGTCGGCGTCGTGCAGCCGCTGCGGGCGGGTGGTGCCGTCGATGTGCGCGATCGCTGGGAGTGTCGAGGCTCCCTGGTCGGTGAGCCGGGCGGCGCCGAGCATGTAGCGGTCCAGCTGTCCCACGGGCGACCACCAGGTGCCGAGATCGGCGTTGGTGACCGGGCCGAAGGGCCGCCACCGCTCCCGGCGTTTGAGCATGTTCATGGTCTGTTTCATCTGCGCGGAGACCGGACTGGCGAGGAACGAGCGGTGGCATAGCGCCCGCGGCCCGACCTCGCTGCGTCCGCGGCACACGCCGACGATCCGGCCGTCGAGCAACAGGTCAGCGACCCGATCGACATCGACGTCGCACACGAGTACGCCAGCAAGATCGGCAGGAAGAGTGCCGGGATGGCTGCCGGTGTACGCGGAGAAGACTGCCGGGTTGGTGGGTGCGGCCAGGGACCAGGCGGCGCCCAGCGCGACGCCTCCATCGTGGGGAACTGGCGGGACGTACAGCGGGCCGGGCAGCCGGCTGTTGGTAGCGCAGTTGAGCCCGACGCCTCCGGCGATGCACAGCTCGTCGATTCCCGTCAGGAACCGTGCGCGCGCGGCGAGCCAGCGCACAACGTTTTCCACGGTGAGCTGGGCGACGCCGGCCACATGGACGGCCACCGGGTCGGTGTCGAGGGACTGGGGTGGTTGCTTCGGCCGGTCCACGCCGGTGAACGCGATGACCTGCTCGTGCCAGCGGCTCTTGAGCATGTCGTAGTCCTGGTCCGGGTCGCCGCCCAGCACGGAGATCAACCGGTCTGTGTCGGGGACGAGCCAGCCGGGATCGATCGGCACGTTGCCGGCGTCGTAGGCGGCCAGCCCCATCGTCCGCCCGGCGCCGTGACGTCCCAGGCCAAGCCAGGCGCTCACCGCCTCGTACATGTGACCGACGCTGTAGACCTGCGGCCAGGACGCCACCCGCACGAGTGGGCCACCGCGCTGCGCCCGGTAGATCGAGGTGCATTCGTCCTCGCCGTTGCCGTCGAGCACGAGGACGGCGGCACGGTCGTAGCCGCTGGCGTGGAACGCCGACGCCGCGTGCGCGCGGTGGTGCGGCACGAAGTGCAGATCCGGCCAGCGGGGCCCGCGGAAACCAAGCGCGGTGAGGAACTCGCGGGGACTGTCGAACCGCCAGGGTTGCCCGGCGTGGCTACTCATCCGCGGCTCGTCCCAGCCGACAGCGACCACATCGATCTCCTCGGCGGTGACGGCGGCCAGGTCCAGGCACCAGCGGACGGACAGCGCGGGCATCCGTACTCCGTGGGCGTGCCGTGTCCGGGTGAGCCGTTCCTCCTCGACGAACGCGAGGACGGTGCCGTCGCCGTCGATCAGGCAGGCGCTCGGATCGTGGTAGGTCCCGGTTCCGGCGTGCACTCCCAGGATGAATGTCATCGCGATCCCGCCCCCGCGAACGTACCGACCGGAACCCGTCGGGTGATCAGGTCTATGTAGCTGTCAGCCATCGCGCGCAGGCTCAGGCGCTGCGCAGCGGCTCTCCCCGCGCGGGCCAGCCTGTCGTGCAAGGCGGGGTCGCGCAGGACCCTGTCCAACGCCTCCGCGATCGCAGCCGGCTCCTCGGGGGGCACCAGCAGCCCTGACACCCCGTCCTCGATGTACTCCGCCGGCCCGCCGTGAGCGGTCGTGATGACCGGCACGCCGGCCAGCATCGCCTCCACGTTCGCGTAGCCGAACGGCTCAGCCTCCCGGGAGGCGAGCACGGCGACATGGGCGGCGGTGTAGCAGGACGCGACCTCGGTGGGGTCCAGCTCGTCGAGGAGCACCACCGTCCCGTCCAACCCACGCCGGTGGATCTGCGCGGCGAGGTCGTTGTCGTAGGCGGGCCAGCGGTTGTCGGACATGCCCGCGCCGTTGATCATCACGCGGACGTCGTCCGCCCGACCCCGGTCCCGCAGGATGCCGGTGGCCTCGATGACGTCCTGGTGGCCCTTCCACGGCACCCGGCGGGCCGACACCAGCACGATCCGACCATCCCGCGGGACGCCGTTGCGGGCGGCGACCCGCGGGAACACCCCACGGGCGCCGTCGAGGCGACGCTCGAACTCGTCGGCGTCCAAGCCGTTGAGCACGGTGCTGACCGTGCCCGCGGGGACACCGGCGTCGATCAGCCCCTGGCCGATCATCCCGGACACGGCGATCAGTTTCAGGGTCAGGCCGGTGTGGTCGATCCGCCGGGCGAGGTAGCCGAGCCGGCGGCCGGCGCCGGCCGTGTCGTGCACGACGGCGGTGACGTTCAGCCAGTCCAAGCCCGCCTTGGCGAGCACACCGAACTGCTCGGCCTTCAGAACCGCGACGAGGGGGTTGATCCCCTGTACCAGCAGGTGCGCCGTCCCGGCCGCGCGCACCACCGCCGTATACCGCTCGGCGAGCGACAGCCACACCGGGTTCGCCGGGTCGTCGATCCGCTCCTCGTAGTACCGCCGAACGAGCGCAGGGTCCTTGCCATCGGTGGCCTCGCCAGCCCGCAGATACTGGGGGAAGCCCGTGGCAACGGACCGCCACTGGACTATCGGTCCGTCGGGGACCTGCAACGGCCGTACCGGGCACGCGGCGACCGACGACCCCCCGGTCTGGGTGATCGCGATCCTGGTCTCGGGATGCTCCCGGACGATGCCGGCCAGTAGCTGGTGGGTGTGCTCGACGACGCCGCTCGTCCGAGCGGGTTTGATCATTCCGCTGTCCACGAATCTGCCTCGCACGTCGTACGTACAGACGTGCAGGGCGTCGGGAAAATGTCGAACCAGGACCATCGTCTTCCCCTTCCTCATCGTGCTCCCTTGAGGGCCTGTGCGTCCCCTCGGGGAATGTGGGATAGGAAGGCCGCCTGCCCCGCCGGACCTGGTCAGCAGTGGGGCAGGCGACGTGAAGCGCCGTGTCCGCGAGGAGGACCAGACGGGCGGCGCGGCGGCGGGAGAAAGTCGCGGCCGAATCCGAAGGATGCCGCCGGACGTATTCCCGCTGCATGGCAGTCATGGAACACTCCGCCACAGGCGCGAAACAGACTGTGTGCCGCACACGGGCGTGCGTGCCGCGGGCACGCGTCCCTGCGGTGCTTGCGGCACACAGCCCGTGCCATGCCCGGCAGGAGGTGGAACTTCGTGCAGAATGGTTCCCAGCAGCCACGGCCCGCTCGCGCCCGCTACGTCGCCCGCGCCGAGGAATACCGGAAACGACGCGGTCTCAGCTTTTCCGCGCTGGCACGGAAGATGAGCGCAAGCGGATGGCGCACATTTGACCGGGCAACCGCCACGGCCGCGGTACGCGGCCATCAGTCAGGCAAGGAACATCTGCTACCCACCCGGGAAACGGTCGAGCACCTCGACCGTGCCCTCGGCGCCAGCGGTGAACTCCTGATCCTCTGGCAGGACGCCTCCATCGAGGACCACGCGATCGGAATCGGGGCCTCGCCGCCGGCCACCACTGCGGCTGCGACTGGACGTGCCCCCGAACAGGCAGCGACAGTGGAACACAGCGAGGAGGTGAGTCCCACGAGACGACGCGATGCTCTACGCGGCGGACTGGCGCTTGGCTCGGCCGCCGTAGCCGCCGCTCTTGCCGAGCGCATCGCCTCGGCCGACCCACGCCCCGCCAGCCTCGATCAGTACGAGGCCGAAATACACGAGATCGCCCGGACCTACCGCACCACACCCCACGTCACGCTCGCGGAACGACTCGAACCTGCCTGGCTGAGCACAGAGCGCCTCCTGGACACGCGCGTTTCCTCAAAGGTCCGAAGCCGACTGACGTGGATAGCCGGCTGGCAGGCGTTCTACCTGGGCACCCTCGGTTTCGACACCGACAACGACCAGGCGGCACGCGAATTCCTGGCCCTCGCAAGCCAGCACGCCACCGACACCGGCGACCGTCTACTCGCGGGATCAGCCGCGGCGATGAGATCAACCGTCGCCTACTTCAACGGCGCCTATGACACCGCCGTCGACATCGCCCACGAAGCCGGACAAGAAGCCCACCCCTTCAGCCAGCCGATCCTCGCCGGCTGCGAAGCCCGTTCCGCCGCACTCGCCGGCCGACCAGACGACGCACAGACAGCGCTCGCCCGGATGCAGGATCATGTTTGGGACGGCGGAGTCCTACCGGGACCGAACCCCGGCGACGAAGCCTTCGCTCACGCATTCCTCGCGGTCACCCTCGCCCATCTCGGGCACGGCGAGACCGCCGAAAGCCACGCCCGAACCGGGCTGGACCTCGAACTCGCCAACGGACCCGACAACTACGTCCAGATCAGCGGCAACTGGACCGTCCTCGGCATGACCTTCCTCCACAGAGCTCACCCCGACCCGGAACAAGCTGCCGCAGCCGCGCGAGAGGCCCTGCTCGTCCTCGACACCACCCCAACCCGCGGTGCGATCCAACGGGCCGGGGACATGCTGCG
>NZ_CAUVXO010000234.1:0-7657 GCF_963555865.1 Protofrankia sp. Cr1 | reverse complement strand
GGACCGGTATGCAGCGGTGCGGGATGTCGTATGGTTGCATCTTACTAATATCCGGCGGTGCGGCAGGCACACCACCGACAATCAAATTTTGAAGTGTGTGAGCCGCGGCCATCCGCCGGTTTTTGGACCGTAATGGACTACCATGCTCCTTCTGAACCACCATCCCCGAGACTCGTCGTCACGAGCGCTGGGCCGCTACACGGGAGGGCTTTGGTCCTCGATGGCCGTAGGCTTGTCCTCGGACGCCTTCCGGCATCTGATCTACGTTTGGACGATCCCCACGTCAGCAAGACGCACGCAGCTGTCAATCGATCGATGGGCCGAACCGTGATCGAGGACCTCGGCTCCACGGGGGGCACGAGCGTCAACGGCGTTCCCCTCCACGCACCGCGTTTTCTTCGCCACGGTGACCGTGTCGGCTTCAGTGTGATCGAAACCCGGTACGAGGAACCGGCCGACGCGGCCGCCGACACCCTGAGGAGACACTCCGCACCCGCAGCCCCGCCCGACCCGTCGGTCCTTTTCGATGCTGATCGACAGCACGCCGATAATATCAACAATATTAATCGAGACCAGTACAACCAGTGGGTCCAGGAGGTCAGGCAGGAGCGGGAAAATTTCCTTATCACTGTCGCCGCGACGAAGACCCGGGCGAAACGGCTGGTCGTGATCGGCTTCATAATGGTTGTCGGCGGTGCGCTCGCGTGCGTATAGGTCATGCTCGGAAACATGGCCCAGTTCAACGATCTTCAGACCTCCGATCAAGCCTTCAGGGTGAGTCCTCTCTTTCTCGTTGGCTTTGGCGTGGGCTTCGTTGGCCAGTTCGTCTTGATCGCCGGAATCGTGCTCCACATTGTGGCCGCAGCCCGGCGCCGACGCCTTGACCGCTTGATTCCGCCAGCCTGCACATCCAGCGCGTCGTCGACGACGAAACCTACCGCCGGCAGATCAAGAGTATCCGCAACCTGCAGGAAGGCCGCCACGCGCTGGGCCGCCGGGTTTTCCACGGCTCCCGCGGCGACCTGCGACAGAAATACCTGACGGGGATGGAGGACCAGCTGGGCGTGCTGGGCCTGGTCCTCAACGCGATCGTGCTGTTCAACACCCGCTACCTGAACGCCGCCCTCGACCAGCTCCGCGCCGACGGCTACCCGGTACTGGACAACGACGTCGCCCACCTGTCACCCTTCGGCCACAAACACATCAACTTCTTGGGCAGGTACGCGTTTTCGCTACCGAACCTGACCGACGGATTACGGCCGCTGCGCGATCCGAACGAACCCGACGACGAAGACGAGGAAAACTGATCGCCGTTACAGGTTCTCGACCCAGCCGGCGGCGATGTCATCCGGCGGGTTGGTGTACAGCCGCAGGTAGCGGTCGTTGGCATTGCCCAGGCGGCGCTCGAGCTCCGCGCGGTTGTGCCCGGACTCCCGCGACAGCCGGTAGCCGAAGGTGTGCCGCAGATCATGCGGGCGCAGCACGCCGAGCCGCCGGTCGGCGTCGGTGACCTCCAGGTCGTGGATCCGGCCGATCTCCCCGACGATCGTGTTGATCGTCCGCGGCGACAGCCGTCCGCCCGGCCGCCGGGTCGCGATCGACCCGGCGGCCAGGAACAGCGCAGCCGACGCCGCATCGACGTCGCCGGGACGCTCGTGCTCCAGGTAGTCGGCAATCGCCATACGCGTGTCCAGGCCGAGGAACACCGTGCGCGACGTCCGCCCCTTGCCCCGCACCCCGGCAAGCCGAGCCAGCCTGCGCCGGCGCAGCTCCGCCGGGTCCGCCGGCTCGAGCTGGGCCAGGTCCAGGCCGGCGACCTCTGCCCGGCGCAGCCGGTGCCCAGCATCAGGTGCACGACCGCCCGGTCCCGCAACGGCCGGGCGTGCGCATGCACCGCTGGCGCCGTGTCGGTGTCGCGGTGGGCGCGGCCGGTCAGCCGGTGGAACCCCTCGATCCGGTCCAGCACGTTCTTCACCGTCCGGACCTGCGCATCCCCCAACGCCCGCGGCGCGGGCGTTGGCAGCCGCAGCAGCTCCACCTTGCTGGTGGGGTCGCCGTGGCGCAGCAGCCCGGCCGGGGCGTGCACCGCGGTCCAGGTGAAGAACGCCGACAGATGCGCCAGGTGGTTGTTCACCGTCGCCGGCGCCATCAGCTGGATCCGGCCGTCGGCGAGCGTGCGCACCGGGCTGGCGGCGAGGTGTTCGCGCCAGCCGATCACTTCCCGGCGGGTGACCGTCGAGATCCGGTCATGGCCGAACCCGGCGGCGAACCAGGCATGGAACCGGCCCAGGTGGCGGCCGATCTTGCCGGTGACCTCGGCCGAGCGGACCCCGCGCACCGCCAGCTCCAAGTACCGACCGACCCACACCGCCACGCTGTCGTCACCCAGCCCGGCTGAGCAGGACGGGTCCACCACCTTTCGTGAAGCAAATTTTCCGCGTTCCTGCCCCGTCATCGCCCCGTCCGTGCTGCTGGCCATGTAGGTTCCCTTCACGGAAGGGCCATTTCCTGAAACAAAGCCCAACCGTAACCCCGGGGGGCGGCATGACGGCGGGTAAACCATCACGATCAGGTCCGGAATCGTGTAGATCGGCCTGGCGGTTCGTAATCTTCTGCCTGGTCGACGGGCTGACGGCCGCGAGGGCGGATGGATCAGCCTGACCCGGCTGATGGTCCCCGACTACGTGACGCTGCGCCTGGTCCGGGCACCAAGGCCGCAGGACCAGCGCCGGGGTGGGATTTCTTTATCTCCTACACCGCCGCCGACCGGGCGTGGGCGGAGTGGATCGCCTGGCAGTTGGAGGACGCCGGTTACCGGGTGCTGGTCCAGGCGTGGGACTTCATCCCGGGCTCGAACTGGGCGGTCGGCATGCAGCAGGGCGTCACTAACGCCGCCCACACCCTCGCATTGCTGTCCGAGGCCTACCTGAGGTCCGTCTACGGGCGGGCCGAGTGGCAGGCTGCCCAGGCCGCTGACCCTCTGGGATTCGCAGGCAGGCTGATCCCGATCAGAATCGCCGACTGTCCCCGGCCCGGGCTGCTCGGCCAGATCGTCTCGTTTGACCTGTTCGACCTCCCCGAAGGCACCACCGCCGCCCGGCTAGCCAAACAGGTCGCGATCCTTCGCGCCGGCCGGGCGAAGCCCGCGACCGCACCCACCTTCCCTGCCTCGACGTCATCGGCCCGGCCAACCCCACCCAGCCCCGAGCCAGCCTTCCCCAGCCCCTCCCAGGCGGACTCGACCGAACCGCCGTCCCGATATCAGCCCAGACCGGCTGACCCCCAACCACCGCCGGCCCAGTGGCCCCTCACTGGCCGGCACGCACAACCCCCGGCTGACTCCCCACGGTCCAGGTCCTCCAGACCAGCCCTGTGGATCGCCCTTGAGCAGCAGGCGGGCGCGTCGGCGGTGGCGTTTCCCGGCCGGCGGCCGGAGGTGTCGACCGCCCCGCCCCGGCCGGACGGCCTCCCCGGCCGGTGGAACCTGCTCCGGCAGATGCGCGACCAGCGGTCCTCCGCCGGCCGCGCGGCGGCCAGCGCCCTGCCCGGCGCCGGGGACGGGTCAGGGCCCGACCGGCGCTGGACGATACGCGGGTGGGCCGCAGGGATTGCGGCCATCATCATGGTGGTGGTGCTGGCCGTTGTGGTCTGGCCCAGACCGTTCGAGGGCGCACACGGCTGCGACGGCACCGGGACGGCCGTGTGGGCGATGCGGTCGCAGGCGGAGTGCATCGGTTACAGCGACGGGGCGGGCCAGTTCTTCGGCGAGGATAAGCGTCTCCAGACCATGGAACGGCTGGTCTTCCAGGAGAATCAATGCGCTGTCGCACTGCATAATGGGAATCACTTCCCACCCCGACCGTACGTCAGCGTGGTCTACCTGGCCGCGCTCACCCCGGACGGGCCGCTCCGCGACCTGGATTCCCTGCCGCGTGCTGACGAACTGGAAGGCATCCTGCTCCAGCAGATACGTCAGAACGGTGCGCTCGCGGCGGATGGATCGTGCCTACCCGCCGCAAGCATGACCGCGCCGATCCTGCGGGTCATCATTGCTAATGGCGGTAAGAACATGCGGCAGGTCGAGACCGTCGCGAGCCGTATCACCGCACTGGCCCGCCAGGATCCGAGTGTCGTCGCCGTGATCGGTATGGACCGCAGCACCGACCAGACCGCACGGGCGATCGCGCAGCTCGGACACGCCGGCCTTCCGGTGGTGGCCTCCACCCTGTCCGGTGACGGCCTCGAGCAGCAATCCCCGCTGTATTTTCAGATGGTGCCACCGAACGCGCGGGAGGCCCAGCTGATCGCCGCCTATGCGGAGCACGAGAAGAAAACCCGGGTCAGTGTCTACTACCCGCGCAGCGCCGCGGGTAGCGGCGACCTGTACGTCAGAACCCTGGTCGCGGACCTGCGCATAGAATTCATCAGAAAGCAGATCGCCTTCGAGGACGAGGCGTGGGACGGACCGACGTTCTCGAAGAAACCCGATGCTCCGACAGCCTGCACGGATACCTCCAACAGGATGATTTTCTTTGCCGGTCGGGCCGCGGACTTCGGCGATTTTCTGTCCGCTATGCGGGAGAACTGCCCGGCGGGTGGGCAACCAGCGCCGATCCTGGCGGGTGACGCCGTCCACCGGTATATGGTGCAACCCCCGAAAGACGATATCCCGGCAGGAACGACGATCTCCTTCGCCTCCGAGGACGCGGGCATCGAGCTCACCCAGCAGGGCTGCTTCCACGGCACGGTGGACCGTGCCAACCCGTACGCCCCCCAGGCGCTGCGGGACCTGTGCCGCGACATGGGCGAGTTCTACCGGTCGCAACACCTGCAACCGCCGCCGGAGCGGTGGCCTGGCGAGTGGGTGGGTTTCGGCTACGACACCGCCGGGATCATCGTGCTTGCGGCACGTACCCCATCCCCCGGCCATGACCAGCCGACCACAGTGTCGATCGTGTCGGAGCTGCAACGCACGCCGTATTACGGCGCGACCGGCACCGCCGACTTCACCACGTCGCACATCGCCACGAACAAGAAAGAAGTGATCTTCACGGTCGAACTGGGCGACACGACGTCACTCCCCGCCTGCGTCTACGCCATCGACGACCGACCACCACGGGAGAACTGCCTGTCCTGACCCCACACGGCGCGGAGACGGGAACCCCGCACCGCGCGAGCGGGTCAGACAGAAACCGCCACCGTCTCGCAGGGGACGCCGCGGCACCATCCTCGATCTGGTTGCCCCCTTCGAGCAGACACTGGCCCGCGCCACCCTGCGCGGCTTCCCACCCGACTGGCTGTCCGACGCCGCCCGCCTCGACCACGTCCTGGTCATCTATGGCGTCCAGGTCGGGTGTCAGATTCCGCAGTCGTGTGCACGGATGTCCGAAGGTCCTCTGCACGAGTCTGTCTCTCGATAGTTGATCCCAGCCGGGAAGACGTATGTGCTGTCGACGAGACGAGCGGATCTGCGGACGCCCGGGGCGACGGGGTGTTGGTAGGTCATCCTTTGGTCGTGAGTACTGGAACCCGCCCCCCGGCCGTGGACGGGTGACGGTGGGGCCACTCGACGTAGATCCGTGTTCGTAGACTGGGGCCGATCAGCAAGATTTGATCTTGACATGGGGGTGGTCGTTGTGCCTGGTCGGAGTCGACGGTGGCTGTGGGCCGGGCGTGTCGTCTTCGGCGTGATCGTCGTGGCGTTGGTGGTCTACTCCGCCGTGGTCGGGCTCGACAAGGCGGACAAGGTGGCCGGCAGCCTCGGCGCCGTCCTGGCGTTGCTCGCGTTGGGGGCGCCGTATCTGCTGCCCCCGCCGGGAGGTGCGTCGACGCCTGATCCGGACCGGGTCGACGACACCGGCAGGGCCACCGCCACGGACGGTGGGCAGGCCAACACCGGGCTCCAGACCCCCGGCGATGACAGGCCGGCGCAGGTCGCGCGATCGGGGGACGCGACCGCGGACGGACCGGGCTCGGTGGCCAACACCGGCATCCAGCGCGGCCCCCGGCCGTGACCACCGGCGGGAGCTCACTCGACCCGACGCCCGACGCGGCCACCGTCACCGATTCCGGTGACGCGTCGGCCGACAACGGTGGGGTCGCCATCACCGGCGTCGTCATCGGCGATGTAAGGCCCGAGCATCACGAGCATCATCACCATCCCCGTGCGGTGCCGGCGCCGGTGTGGCCGGTCCTGGTGGGGCAGCCTCCCGCGTTGGCGTCGGCGTTCCAGCCCCGGCAGGGGTTACGGGATCGGATCGTGGCTGCCCGTCGTCGCGGTGAGGACGTGGTCCTGGCCCAGCGGGAGACCGGACGCGGTGGCGCGGGTCCGGGCACGCGGGTGCTGGCGGGTGGGGGAGGTGTCGGGAAGTCGCAGCTGGCGGCGTGGTTCGCCCACGACGCCGCAGCGCATGGCACGGACCTGGTCGTGTGGGTCAGCGCCGCCAGCCCTGACCAGGTCATCACCACCTACGCCCGGGCCGCGGCGCGGGCCGGTGTGCCTGGCGCCGTCGGCGCCGACCCGGCCGCGGACGCCGCGGCGTTGCTGGAGTGGCTGCACACCACCGACCGCACCTGGCTGGTCG
This sequence comes from Protofrankia sp. Cr1, assembly GCF_963555865.1. NCBI lineage: Bacteria > Bacillati > Actinomycetota > Actinomycetes > Frankiales > Frankiaceae > Protofrankia > Protofrankia sp. Cr1. Next base: position 1,073 of record NZ_CAUVXO010000234.1, on the reverse strand, counting down.
TCCTCGACGACATCACCGACCCGGCGCCGCTTGCCGGCTGGTGGCCGCCGCACCGGCCTGGCGGATGGGCCCTGGCCACCACCCGCCTGCGCGACGCCACCCTCGCCAGCTCGGGACGCCAGCAGGTCGACGTCGACGTGTACGCCCCGGAGGAGTCGGTGGCGTATCTGACCGGCCGGCTCGGCGATGCTGGCAAGGCCCATCTGCTGGATGCGGGTACCACCGGGCTGGCCGCGGCGGTGGGGCATCTGCCGTTGGCGTTGTCGCATGCCGCCGCCTACATGATCAACCAGGAGGTGGGGTGTGCGGCGTACCTGGCCCGCTACACCGCCGGCGACGAGCAGCTGGCCGAGTTGATGCCCGCCGGCGCGGACCCCGACGCCTACGGCCGGCCGGTCGCCGTCACCCTCCTGCTCGCCCTGGCCGCCGCCGACACCGCCGAGCCCGCCGGGCTGGCGCGCCCCGCGCTGGCGTTGGCCGCTCTCTGCGATCCCGCCGGCCATCCCGACACGCTGTGGGCCACTCCCGCCGTCACCGGCTACCTGTCCGCCCATCGCACCGGCAGCACCGGGCGGCGCCTTTTCGGCCGGGGTCGCGCCGGCCGGCGTGTCACCGCGGAGCAGGCCTACCAGGCGATGCGGCTGCTGCACCGCTACGGCCTGCTCACCCACACCCCCACCGACGGCGCCCGCGCCGTGCGCATCCACGCCCTGACCGCCCGCGCCGCCCGGGAAACCACCACCGACCCGGCGACGCTCACCCACACCGCCGCCGACGCGCTGCTCGCGCTGTGGCCCGCCGGCGACCACACCACCACCGACCTCGTCGCCGCGCTACGCACCAACACCACCACCCTCGCCGCCATCGCCGGTGACCTGCTCTGGCACCCCGACGGACACCCGCTGCTGTACCAGGCCGGCATCAGCCTGCTGAACGCCGGCCTGCACACCCCCGCCGTCACCTACTGGCACCACCTCGCCGAACAGGCCGCGCGGCTGCTCGGGGAGGAGCACCCGGACACGTTGAGCGCCCGCGACAACCTCGCCTCCTCGTATCGGCAGGCGGGGCGGACC
>NZ_CAUVXO010000233.1:6254-8646 GCF_963555865.1 Protofrankia sp. Cr1 | reverse complement strand
TCCCCCGGGGTGGCCGGCGTGCCCGGCCGGACCTACCCGTCCCGGAACGCCGCGACCGTTCTTGTGATCGGACTGGCCTGGGGCGATGCGCGGCTTGCGTTCGACCTGCTGAGGCCCCCGGGTGTCCCGGTCAGCCGCTGGGTCTGCGATGCTGATGAGCTCGTTTTGACAGGATGGCGATGGGGGCCACCCTCTCTGCACCGAGAGTCCCCAGATGCGACCATGCGATGTCCACCATGTGGGCTACTGGATCGAAATAGCCGATAGCCACTATTACATGCGTATGGCGCGCCGCGGCAGGGAGCGACTGTGGAGACGGTGATCCGCACGGAGGATCTTCCGGTCGGTGAACGGTTCGCGTTCTGGCTGGAGGCAATCTCTCGGACGATCGCGCCCTACCAGATTCACTGCGACCAGACGGCCGATTTTCGGGCGACGGTCCGCACGGTGACGCTGGGCGAGATTCAGGTGGGGCTGCTCCGGCACCCGTCCCTGGAGGCGCGCCGCACCCCGAAGCTGATCCGCCAGTCCGACCCCGAGCTCTACCACCTCTCGGTCAACCTGCACGGACACGTAAACATCACACAAGGTGGCCAAAATGTCATCCTTAGACCGGGTGACGTGACGCTCCACGACAGCTCCCGCCCGTTCCGCAGTCTCACCACCGTGGCCGCAGGCCACCACGGAGCAGGGATACTCGCCGGAATTCCCCGCGCACTGCTACCGCTGCCCGAGCACACGGTCAAATCCCTGCTCACCGTGCGCATGTCCGGCCGAGACGGGATCGGCGCGCTCGTCACGCGCTACCTCGGTGACCTCATCAGAAACGCCGGCCAGTACAGCCCGGCCGACGCTGCCCGCCTGGCCACCGTCACCGTCGACCTGGTGGCGGCCCTGCTCGCCCACACCCTCGATTCCCCCACCGTGCTGCCCCCCGAGGCGCATCAGCGGGCCCTGTTCGCCCGTATCCAGGCCTTCATCCACCAGCACCTCGGCGACCCGGCCCTGTCCCCGGAGATGATCGCCGCTGCCCATCACCTGTCCACCCGCACCCTGCACCGGCTGTTCCACACCCACGACAGCACCGTCGCCGGCTGGATCCGCACCCGCCGACTGGAGTACGCCCGCCGCGACCTCACCGACCCACGGCTGTACACCCGGCCGATCCACGCCATCGCCGCCCGCTGGGGTTTTACCAGCCCGGCCCACTTCAGCCGGGTCTTCCGCGCCACCCACGGGATGGCCCCGCAGGCCTACCGCGCCCACCACCACGACATCCCCAGCTGACCGCTGGCGCGCATCGTCAACCACTTGGCGCTGACCGTCAACGAAATTCCACCCGAACCCGGAGCACACTCGACGCGGATTCCTCGTGTGTCCTCGCTGAAGGGGGGTGTGATGTAAGAGCGCGTCGAACATCAGAGCGCCCGACAAGAGGGGACGCGGCGTCGCGGGGCCGGGCGCTCTTAGTTGCCGGACCCTGACGGTCATATCAACCATTCGTGATTCTCGGCCGCAGCCACTTTTCTCAATTGATCATAAAAGTTCGGCTGGAACACCAACTCGCCGATCATACAATTCTTGGCACTCTTTGTACAGAATCTGCTTCTCTTTACAATCATGCGGCGCCTATTTCACCGCATAACAGAAGATCTCTATAAAGGGGCATGGAAGAGAATGCGAAATGTTCGAAATACCGCCCTTCGAGAGGGTCTCATGTGGTGGGTCGGGTGAAGTTGACGGACCACAGAAAGAATGGGTACTCGTCTTGCTGACCGGCTGGTGCCGGATGATCTGTGGGAACTGGTGGAGCCGTTGCTGCCGGGGTTCCAGTCCCGCCCGCAGGGCGGAGGGACAGCGCCGGTGGAGGACCGGGCGGTGTTCACCGCGGTCGTCTACGTGTTGACCGCGGGCTGTTCGTGGCGGCACCTGCCCGAGGAGTTCGGGGTGTCCCGACCAACGGCGCACCGCCGGTTCCAGGCCTGGACGAAGGCGGGAGTGTGGCCGCGGCTGCACCAGGTGATGCTGGACGTCCACGGCGGCGCGGGCGACGTCGACTGGTCGTCGGCGATCGTGGACGCGGCGAGCCTGCGGGCAAAAAAGGGGGCACGCTGACGGGTTCGAACCCGATCGATCCCGACAAGCCCGACTCGAAGATCCATGTTCTGTCGGAACGCGGGTTAGAAGTCGACTACGTCACGGTCTACCGGAGGGTGCAGCGGTTCGCCCCGCTGCTGATCGAGGCGGCCCGGCGCCGTCGGCGGTGTGTCCGGGACCACCACACTCATTCGCGGGTGGATGTCAGGTGGATGCGTCGCGAGGCGGAGGAGGCCCAGGTAGCGGTGTTCTACCTGGGCTGACGACAACGACGCGAGGCGCCGCCTGGCGCCGG
>NZ_CAUVXO010000233.1:1584-5779 GCF_963555865.1 Protofrankia sp. Cr1 | reverse complement strand
GGGCGCCGACCACTAAGCGCTATTGGGCTATGTTGTCATTCCTCGGCCGGGTAGAGCCGTACGGTCTTGTCGAGGCTGCTGGTGGCGACGGTCTTGCCGTCCGGGCTGAACGCGGCAGAGGTGATCCTGTCGGAGTGCCCGGCAAGGGTGGCGACGGCCGCACGGCTGTCCACCTGCCACAGCTTCGGTCCGGACGAGCCGCCTGTGACGAGGTGCTTGCCGTCCGGGCTGAACGCGGCCAAGCCGCCGGCGTCCTGCAGGGTTGCAAGGTCCTGCCCGGTGCCGGGGTCCCACAGTTGGGTGATGCCGTCCTCGCTGCTCGAGGCGACGGTCTTGCCGTCGGGGCTGAACACCGCGTCGCTGACGACGGTCCGGTGTCCTTTATAGTCGACGACGACCTTCCCGGTCGCCACGTCCAGCACGTCGACGTAGCCGTCGATGCAGACGAGCAGGCGGGTGCCGTCGGGGCTGAACGCGATGCAGCGCTTGTACATGGCGTTCGTGAAGGTCGGAACAATGGGCGTGCGCTGACCCGTTACGACGTTCCACATGGCGTCGACCGAAGCGACGAACTGCCCGTCCGGGCTATACGCCATCGCCGTCAGCCAGTCCTCGGTGCCGGGTTCCGGTTCGTCGAGCGTCTGCCGTATCTGGCCGCTGGCCACGTCCCAGAGCCGGACGGTGCCGTGGTTTCCGGCGCTTGCGATGGTGCGCCCGTCCGAGCTGTACGCCACCTTGGACACGGCGGCGCCGGTGTCCGAAAAGGTCGTCCTGATGTGGCCCGTGGCGACATCCCACAGCTCGATCGAGCCCGAGCCTGGGTTGCTGGCCGTAAGCACCGCGGCAACGGCGAGGGTCTTCCCGTCGGGGCTGAACGCCGCGTCAAGAGCAAATCCCCCGGCTATCTTCAGTACGGTTCCCTGCCTGCCGGACGCGGCTTTTGTGCTCGGCTGCCGTGCTGTTTCCAAGCCATTCTGGTCCTGGTCGGCGGCGGGAGCGGGTTGACCCCCGCCGCAGGCGCCCAATAACATTGCCAACACGCCGAAGATGACGATTCCACTGCCTGATCGGCCGGAAATCCGGCGCCGTGTTGAGCCGTTCATTCGTGGGTCATCCTTCCGGCGTCGTCAGCAACAGTTGGATCAACGTCGGCAACAGTTGGATCAACCACCAGTTGGATCACATCGCCGTCACGCATACACGAGAAACCATTGAGATGTGCCACGGCCGACGTGGGGTCCTGGTCGAAGATGCAGGACCAGTCGTCGACCTTCACATGCACGCCGTCCCGGTTGTTTGCAGCGCCCTGCTGCAGGTACGCCACCATCACCTTGCTGGCGTCGGCGCAGCTGATTTTCCCCTTGACGACCAGTTTGTATTCGGCAGTACCGACAAAGGCACCGCAGTCGGTTCCGGACCCGTTCTGCGCTGCCTGGCTCGCGACTGCGCCAGACGTAGCCGGTGTGCCGGACCCGCTCTGCGCTGCCTGGCTCGCGACTACGCCAGACGTAGCCGGTGTACCGGAGGAGCATGCGGCGAGTGTGAAGCCGCCAGCGAGCACGATCGCGACCGCACGGACGGTGTCCAGAACATTTACCTTACCCACGGATACCCCGGCAGGAGCGATCATTCTTGACCATGCTGTCCCCTCGTCGATAACGCGACCGTTGTTTAGAACGATAGCGGCTTCGGATCTCTGTCGAGAATAGTCCGTGCACCCCGACATCCACCCCAGGACCTCGGCAAAGTCACCCCGCGTAGCGATCTCTCACGTCAGGTTGCGAGGAAGACGATGGCCCGCTTGCGGTCGTGGGCAATGAATTCGGTTGTTCCCTTGATTTTCGTAATGCCGTAGAGGCGAAAGAGGGCGAGGGCGAGGGCGAGGGCGAGGTTATGATCGCCTTGGCCACTCGCCGGATCAGTTTCGCGGCATGAGGTCTGCGAGCTTCCCCCCGGACGCCGCGCAACTGGTGAGGTACTGAAAGCGGTTCGCCAGGATATTCATGTCCGAGTAGGGGAGGCTGAGGAGGATCCTTTGCTGCTGCTCGGGCTGCATGGCCATGAAGTCGGAGCATTTCGTGTTGCTCGGGTTCCCGGCGCCGGCGGTGCCCCACCACAGGATAGTGCCGATGAGCAACGCGACGAGGGCGGCACCATTGATAATCAGATTGCGGCGCATCATCGGTGAGGGCGCGGGGCTGACCGGCGGGAGCGGGGGGGCGCCGGACGCGGTCGCGGCGCGCACTGTCCGGACGCGGTCGAGCGCGTGATGGGGCAGCTCGTAGAAGGCGCCGCCGAGGTAGACGTTCGCCGTGTGGATCAGCCAGAACGGCAGCGTGAGCACGACGAACCAGCCCCAGCCGGCGAGGACGCCGAGCAGGGACATGACGAGGGCAGCCTGTGCGAGCGCGATCCCGGTCCAGATCAGGTTGGGGTTCTGGGCCGGGTTGGCGACCCACGTCGGTAGGGGCTGCTGGCCTGTGGGCGTCGGAGGGGGAAAGTGCTGGCCGGGCTCGGGACGGTCGTGCGTCGGGGAGCCGGGTGGGGATGCGGCCAGGCCGGAGACCGGATCCTGGTCGCCGTGGGCGGGAAACGTGGTCATGCGGGTCTCCAAACGGGAATGAGGTCGGCGGGAGATCGTCGTGGCACCCGGCCTACGGGCCGTCCTGGTGCCGCTGTCCTGGTGCCGCTTTGACCAGCTGGCGCCAGCCAGCTAGTTCTAGTAAATTACGTTTCGCAATATACGATCCGAGTATGCCGATGCTGACTGGATCGGTCAACGGGGTCGCATCGACCGCGATCAGGGGGAGATGGGAGGACTTGTCATGGCGACGAACGCAGTCCTTGCCCGCCGCCGGCTCGCGCAGGGCCTGCGCAGGTACCGCCAGCGTGCCGGGCTCACCATCGAGGACCTGGCTCGCGAGCTGGAGTGCTCCGGGGCGAAGGTCAGCCGGATGGAGACCGGCATCGCCGGCATCCGCCTACACGACGTGCCCCCCATCGCCCGTGTCCTCGAGCTCGACGACGCCGAGCTGACGGAGCTGACGGAGCTGACGCGGCGTGCGCGCGGCAAGGAGTGGTGGCACGAGTTCACCGATGTCGTGCCGCCCGACTCCGCTACCTTCTACGGTCTGGAGGACGGCGCGGCCAGCGTCCGGCTACACACGACGTCGCTGATTCCCGGCCTGCTGCAGACCGCCGACTACGCCCGCGCGCTGCTCGGGGCGGCACACGACGCCACCCGCGCCGTCTGGGAACGCCGGCTCGAGTTGCGACTGCACCGTCAACGCATCCTCGATCGAGAAAACCCGCCAGCGCTGACAGTGCTCTTGGACGAGGCGGTGCTCCACCGGGAGATCGGCGGCCCGGACGTGGCCGCCGGGCAGTGGCGGCACGTTCTGCACCGGGTCGAGACCGCCGGCGTGCGGGTCAGGGTCATCCCTTTCAGGGCGCCGGTCCACGAAGCCGAAGGCGTTACCTTCACGATCTTCGAGTTCGGTCACGAGGACCTCACCTCCGTGGTTTACGCCGAGCAGCCGGTCCAGAACCTCTTCGTCGACGAACCCGAGGCCGTCGGCGTCTATGCGGCGGCGTTGGCCGCCGCCGAGAACGCTGCGACGTCGATCGAGGACTCACTGGCGATGATCGCAAAGCGCGCCGGCGGTGGGCGGTGACCGCCACGGCGCCGCCACCGCCCACGGGGTTACCGGTCGGGCGGCGCGTCGAACTCGTCGTTGCGGACGCCACGCACGAACACCTCCCACTCCCGCGGGGAGAACCGAAGCACCGGCCCAGCCGGGTCCTTCGAGTCGCGGACGGCGACTTCGCCTGGTGCGAACGCGACATCGACACAGGTCATCTCCGCGCCACGGGAGAAGCTGCTGCGCCGCCAGGGCGGCGCCGGCGCCGGCGCCGACGGCGCTGGGCGGCCGGCCGTCTCGACGGCGGCGTCGACCCGAATGCTGATCGCAGAGTTAATCGACATGTTCTTCCTTCGGTGTGTGCGGGGCTGGTGGCACGTCGAGCACACCGCAGTTCGCCGGGATCGCCCAGACTGTGCCGCCCAAGCCGGTCCGGACCTGTGCCCGCACAGGGCCGACCACCCTGTGCCGGCACAGCCTCGTTACCGGCGCATACCGCCCCTACGCTCAGCCACCAGGACGGCCATCCCACGCCCGCGCGGTTGTCCGGAAGG